>NC_012115.1:142500-442500 GCF_000021725.1 Nautilia profundicola AmH | reverse complement strand
GAAGTCTTTTGTAAGAGTTCATTGACGCGTTTGTAAATGCAGCTACAGCATCAGCGTGAGCAAATACACCTGCAATGTATTTTTTAGCAACATCGCTTAGGTTTGCGTATCCGTTTGGATCGTAGAACATATTTTTACCGTCTTTCCAGATTGACTGGTGAGTATGCATTCCGTTACCGTTGTCACCGTATAATGGTTTTGGCATGAATGTAGCTGTTTTACCGTTTAGGTGAGCTACCATTTTTACTACGTATTTAAGTTTTTGAACGTTGTCGGCAGCTTCTACAAGTGTTCCGAATTTAACACCGATTTCACCCTGAGCCTGAGCAACTTCGTGGTGAACAACGAATGTTTCAAGACCTACCTCTTTAAGTACTTTTACCATTTCAGCTCTTAAATCAACCATTGTATCAGTTGGAGCTACAGGGAAGTATCCGCCTTTAGTTCTCGGTCTGTGTCCGATGTTTAGTTCATCTCCCCAGTCTGCGTAATCGTTCCATACACCTTCGCTTGAATCAACTTCATAACATTGAGAGTTGATATCGTCTCTGATTACAACGTTGTCAAATACGAAAAATTCGTTTTCAGGTCCGAAATATGCAACGTCACCGATCCCAAGTTCATCCATATATTTAAGCGCTTTTTTAGCGATGCTTCTTGGACATTTTTCATACGGAGTTCCGTCAGTGTTGTAAACGTCACAGAATACTACCATTGTTGGATCAGCTGTGAAAGGATCTACGAAGTGAGTTCCTATTTCAAAGTCAGGTTTTAAAATCATATCAGATTCGTTAATCGGCTGCCATGCAGGAATTGAACTACCGTCAAATGGAATTCCGTTTGCAAGTACTTCTTCATCCATAGCATCGATATCATATGTTACGTGATGCCATACCCCTTTAATATCAGTAAATCTAAAATCAATAAATTCAATCTCTTTTTCTCTACATTCTTGTAAGAATTCTTTTGCAGTCATTTGCTCTCCTTTTAAAAATTTGAAATAATTATAACCAAGTTAAAATATTAAAATCAAAAATAATTGTATAAATTTTAATCAATGGAGTTAAAATGAGGTTTATTGAAACAGTTTTAATAACTGATATAATTGAAAACTTAGATCTTCACAACAAGCGAATGAATAAAACAAGATATGATTTTTTTAATTCAAAACCGCTTGATTTAAAAGATTACATTGAAATAAAACCGAATAAAAGAGTAAGGGTCACATATTCTGAAGATATAGAAAATATTGAATATTTTGAGCTGAAAAAAAGAGAATTTAAAAAGTTTAAAGTCGTGTATTCAGATATAGACTATTCATATAAGTATGCCGACAGAAAAGATTTAAACAGTTTAAAGCCTGAAGGCTTTGACGAAGTAATAATAATCAAAGACTCTCTTGTAACGGACACAACAATCTCAAATCTCGCTTTTTTTGACGGTAAAAAGTGGATCACCCCTAAAACCCCTCTTCTTAAAGGCACAAAAAGGGAAGAGCTTTTAATAAAAAACAAAATCACACCCGCTGATATAAACGTAAAAGATCTTAATTCATTTTCAAAAATTGCAATGATTAACGCAGTTTTAGGGTTTTTTGTAATAGATGATTTTGATATAATTGTATAAAAAAGGGTATAAATGACTTGGGATTTAACACCGCTATTCAGTTCTCTCACTGAAGCTGAGGAATTTTTAAAACAGGCTGAATTTAAAGCAATAGAATTTGAAAAAAACTATAAAAGCAGACTTTATACATTAACTCCGGACGAATTTTTAAATGTACTTAAAGAATACGAAGAAATTTGGGAAAATATCGGAAGAAGCCTGACTTACGCATATCTTGAATTTGCAACCGATACAAGCAAGGGAAGTATTCTTGCCAAATTTCAGGAAATTGCAAACAAAGCGGAAGAACACCTGATTTGGTTCGAACTTGAATTTATATACCTTCCGATTGACAAACAACAACAGTTTATCGATAATGCCGGTGTTTATAAATATTATTTAATTCACCTCCAAGAAGAAGCTCCTTATAAACTGAGTGAAAAAGAAGAAAAAATATTAATGAAAAAAGACCTCACAAGCGGCAGTGCGTTTTCAAGACTTTTTGACGAGCACATAAGCAGACTTTCATTCTTTTTCAAAGGTGAAAAACTGAGCGAAGAAGAAGTACTCAGCAAACTCTATTCATCCGACAGAAACGAAAGAAAAAAAGCGCAGGTGTCTCTCACACTCGGACTCAAACCTCATCAGGATCTTTTTGCATACATATACAATCAGGTTAAAAAAGACTGGAAAATCGATTTTATTGATATCAGAGGATACGATAACGTGGAAGAGCCGAGACACCTAAGCAATAAAGTTACCAAAAAAAGTGTTGACGCACTTGTAAAAACCGTAAACGAAAACACCTATTTAGTAGAAGAATATTATAATCTTAAAAAAGAGATTTTAGGATACGATCAGCTGTTTGATTATGACAGATACGCACCTATTAAACTTACCGACAAACAAGAAGAAATACCTTTTGAAGAAGCAAAAGAAACCGTCCTTAACGCTTTTAAAAACTTCTCGGACAAATTTTATGAAATCGCAAAAAAAGCATTTGATGAAAACTGGATAGACGTATACCCTAAACAGGGTAAAAGAGGAGGAGCTTTTTCTCATTCGGCTACACCTCACGCCCATCCGTATGTGTTATTGAATTACACAAACCAAAGAAGAGATATATTTACACTCGCACATGAACTCGGTCACGCAATACATCAATATCTTGCAAAAGACGTAGGATACCTAAATCAGGATACTCCTCTTACAACTGCGGAAACCGCAAGTATTTTTGCAGAAATGCTGCTTTTTGAAGAGCTCAAAAAATCGCTCCCGAAAAACGAGCTTATGGAAATATACGCCGGGAAACTCGAAGATATTTTCGCTACACTTTTCAGACAGATCGTATTTACAAACTTTGAAAGAAGAGTTCACGCGGCTGATGAACTCAAACCTCAGGATTACAACAAAATATGGATGGAAGAAAACCAAAAAATGTTTGGTGAAAGTGTAATTCTTACACAAAATTATGAGATTTGGTGGAGTTATATTCCTCACTTTATACATTCTCCGTTTTACTGTTATTCATATTCATACGCACAACTGTTGGTGCTAACACTTTACAAGTTGTACAAAAACGGTTTTGAAAACTTTGAAGAAAAATATATAGAATTTCTATCCCAGGGAGGCAGCCTTCCTCCTAAAAAACAGCTTGAAATGTTCGGAGTCGATATAGAAGATGAAAACTTCTGGCAAAACGGTATCGGGGCTGTTAGGGATTTATTAAATGAATTTAAAGAATTAAAGGAAACAAATGATAGTGAACCTACCCTATTTTAGAGAACTTAAAGAACAGCACGCCAAAGATATTTTAATGATCCTGCTTGAAAGGGACGAGCCTTTTTCAATTCTGGCTCATCTTCCGGCGATTAACTTTAACCCTGAGCTTCCGGAACATATCACAAAACAGTTTACAGACGTAATAATTTTCGCCATTGCAAACTACACATTGCAAAGCGCTCATATACTTGATGACAATTTTATATTCGAAGCCGGATTCGGAGAAGAAAACATAGGAAGTGTTGTAACGGTACCAATCGCAAACATTATACAGATAACTCAGGATGAGGTGCCTCTTTTCATTAACGCTGCGGCTACCCTGCCGAAAGAAGAAAAACCTAAAAACCCATTTGCTATGAATCCAAGAAACAAGAAATTTATAAAAGAATAATTTAATCTATTAGAGGGGAAGCACTCTATCTCCCTTCCAAACGTATTACTTTCTAATCAGTTTAGTTATATATCAGCTCGCTGCCCTATTAATGTGACAGACACTAAAATTAAAGATTTGTTTAATACAGACAAAGAATAAAGCAAAAGCTGAAAGTTCAGCAAAAAAGAATATTTAAACATATAAAATGTATAAAGACACCAATCATTACAACCAACGATGTACTAATTAACCTTCATCAGTCTCAATAATCCTAATTTACTTTAACCGATTTATTAACTTTTTACAAAATTAAGTATAGCTTCAATATCTTTATTTTTATCTTTATATACTATATATGTTTTTCTTTTAAGATTCATTCCTTTAATTTTTGACATAAACAGTTTTTTGTCTCTAAGTTCGTCTTTTATTACCATTTTAGAAATAATTGAAACAACCTGCTCGCTTGAACTCATAACGGTATATTTAAGTGCGGTAGAATTATGTACCACACTAATTACGTTTAAAGTATCACAGGCAAATTCAAATTCTTCAAAAGCTTTTTTAATAAATTCCCTTGTTGAAGAATCTGGCTCACGGCATATCATTTTATAATTTTTCAAATCCTCAAGTTCTATACTCGGTGGAAGAGGTTTGTTTGAAAACACCACCAGCTCATCATCAATCCACTCTACATAATTTAAACCGTTGTTTTTCTTTTTGGTTACAAAAGCCATATCAACGGCTTTTTTCTCCACATCTTCAAAAAGTGCATCGTTATTTTTTATTACCAGGTTAATTTCACGATTGATCAGACTTTTAAAATATTTAATACATTCAGGTAAATTGTAATTCCCAACAGTAGGACTTGCTCCGATTAAAAACGGAGTATCGGCATTTCTGAACTCTTCAAGTTTTTTTTCAAATCCGCTTAAAAACTTTTCAAATTCTTTTGCGTAAATTAAAAACGTCTGTCCTTCTTTAGTTAAGATTACACCGTTTTTTTTACGTTCAAAAAGACTAACCCCGAGATAATCTTCAAGAATTCTAATTTGCTGAGTTACTGCAGGTTGAGAAATACCAAGAGCTTTACTTGCTTTTGAAAAGCTGCTTTCTCTGTTAATTACAAGAAATGTATATATTTTATCAAGGTATTTTATTACCATTTTTCTCCTCTTAAAATTTATTAATGAGAATTATAACTAAAAATTATAGCAAAACAAATGTTAAAAATTAATTATATATAAAATTTTTAGCACTTTTGGTATAATAAATATAAAAAAGCGGGAAAATGGACTTTTTAAATGAATTAAACGATGCACAAAAAGAAGCGGCAACACATATTGACGGTGCACTTTTAATATTGGCGGGAGCGGGAAGTGGTAAAACCAAAACAATTACAACAAGACTTGCTTATCTATTAAGCCTCGGCATTGATCCTTCAAACACACTGACGCTGACTTTCACCAATAAAGCGGCAAGCGAAATGCGTGAACGTGCTCTTAGAATGATAGACAACAATGCGGCCCATCCACCGCTTCTCAGCACTTTTCACAAATTCGGACTTATGTTTTTAAAACTTTATATACATTTAATAAACAGAAAAAACACATTTGTAATAATAGACAGTGACGACCAGAAAAAAATTTTAAAATCGATATCAACCGATCTGCCAATGTCTTTTGTAAGCAAGGAAATAAGTAAATACAAAAACTCTTTTTTAAATGCAGATGAAGTATTTTCACTCGCAAAAGATACTACATACAAAAAATTAGCCCACATATACGACAAATACCAAAAATACCTGCTTGAAAACAATCTTGTTGATTTTGACGACCTTCTGCTTTTGACATATACAATATTAAACGAAAACGATGATTTATGCAGAGAAATTTCGGACAAATACCAATACATTATGGTTGACGAATATCAGGACACCAACGAAATACAGCTGCTTCTACTGAAAAAACTGTGCCGTACACACAATAATATCTGTGTTGTGGGTGACGATGACCAGTCTATTTACGGATTCAGGGGCGCAAATCATAAAAACATTTTAAATTTTGAAAAAGATTTCGATGCCAAAGTTATAAAACTCGAAACAAACTACCGCTCTACCAATCAGATTTTAAAAGCGGCAAATTCGCTTATAAGTTTTAATAAAATGAGATATGATAAAAAATTAAAATCGGCTCTTGGAGACGGCAAAGAAATTGAATTACTAAAAAGCTATAATGAAATGGCCGAAGCTGAAGCTATTGCCAAAAGAATCAAAAATTTAATAGACAGAGGCGTAAACCCTAAAGAAATAGCCGTGCTTTACAGAATCAACGCCCTTTCACGTTCAATAGAAGACGGTCTTAGAACACACGGTATTACCTACAAGCTTGTAGGAGGTATGAGGTTCTATGAAAGAGAAGAGATAAAAGATCTAATCAGTTATTTAAGGGTATTTGTAAACCCTAATGACGATTATTCATTCAAACGAATAATAAACAAACCGAAAAGAGGAATAGGAAAAACCACTATTTTAAAACTTGAAGAAGCCAAAGGCAATAAATCTTTCCTTGAATTTATAAAAGAGGATGATTTATCGTTTTTAAGCAAAAAAGCCGCCAAAACACTCAAAGATCTTGAAAAAACAATAGAGTTTTTAAGCTCGCTTCCGATTGAAGAGCTGCCGGAAGCAATTGAAAAAACACTGGAGCTTAGTACAAGCTACAAAGACGAAGACAAAAGAAGAAACGTAGAAGAGTTCTACGGTATGATGCATGAAAGAAAAGATCTGAATTTAAGGGAGTTTTTAAACGAACTTTCGCTTGAGAGCGACCAGGATAAAATTACCGATGAAATGATAAACGTAATGACAATCCATGCAAGCAAAGGGCTTGAATTCGAACATCTTTTTGTAATAGGTATGGAAGAAGGGTTTTTCCCTCTTAACGAAGCCGACATCGAAGAAGAAAGACGCCTTGCGTATGTCGCCATTACAAGGGCGAAAAAAGAACTCACCCTCTCATATGTCGAAAGCAGATATATAAGAGGACAAAGAAGCAGGGTTTCAAAAAGTAGATTCCTGACAGAAGCTGGACTTATAAAAGGCGAGCGAGTCAACCTCAAAGAAGCGCCAAGCGGAGGAATGTTTAAAGTCGGAGGACTTGTAAAACACAAAGTATTCGGAACGGGAAGAATCCTCGGCATTAACAAAGCCGGAAACAAAACAAAACTCAAAATCGACTTCGGTCATAACATAAGGGAAATTTTAAGCGATTTTGTGGAAAAAGCGTAAGTCAATGGAAAATGTAAAATGTTACAATGGAGAATGAAGAATTGAGAATGGAGAATTGTAAAAACATACTGTTTGTAGCAAACAAGCCGATATTTGTCAGTTCAAATAAGTTTTTAAACCAGCTTAAACGAAAATACGGCATTAAAAAAATGGGATTTTCGGGAACACTTGATCCGTTTGCCTGCGGGTGTCTTATAATTGCGAGCGGACAGTATACCAGACTCTTCAGATTTCTTAAAAAAACTCCCAAAACATATATAGCCACACTGATGCTCGGGGCATACTCCCCTTCCCTTGATATAGAAAAAATTGAAACCATTACACAAATTGATCCTTTTGAAAAAGATCTGATTATTAACACGCTAAAAGAGTTCTTGGGAAAACAAAAGCAGCTCCCACCCAAATACAGTGCTAAAAGAATAAACGGCCAAAGAGCCTACAATTTAATTGAGAATGCAGAATTGAGAATTGAGAATAATATATCTCAAAACGTATATTTGGAAAAAGAGATTGATATAGAGATATTTGATATAGAACTTATAAATTACTCTCATCCTTTTATTACATTTAAAGCAAGTGTCAGCGAAGGTACCTACATAAGAAGCCTCGGTTTTGACATAGCAAAAAAGTTAGGTGTTGATGGTGCCCTTACATATCTTGAAAGGGTTAATGAAGGCAAGTTTCATTATGAGTGTGAAAAACTTTTAAATCCCACAGAGTACCTTGATTTAGACGAAAATGTTTATCTCGGAGATATTGAAAATCTTATTTTAGGCAGAAAATTAAATGCAAATGATTTTAAAATTAAAAAAAACGGACAATATTATGTAAAATTCGACAGATTTTTTGCTATTATAGAAATACAAGACGAAAAAGTATCATACATATTAAATAGGATTGAGTTATGTTAGTAATATCAAGGAAGATAAACGAAAAAATAAAAATCGGCGACGATATTGAAATAACCATTGTTTCAGTCGATAAAAACCAGGTAAAAATCGGAATAGACGCACCTAAAAACATACCTATATTAAGAAGCGAATTAATAGAGCAAATTACACAAGAGAACAAAAAAGCCGCAAAAGAAGTGGATATAACTGTTTTAAAAAATATATCCGACATATTCAAAGGGAATTAATGAAAATAAAAGCACATGCTAAAGTCAATATTTTTTTAAAAATAGTAGGACACGACGGGTTTTATCATTTAATAAAATCAAGATTTATGAAAGTAGAAAATTTATATGACGAAATAGAAATAGTAGAAGGTGAAAAATTCAATATTATAGGTGATATAAACTGTGCGCTTAGAGACAACAGTGTATTTAGATCATATATAGAACTTACAAGAGCTTATCCTGATATTAAAAAATGGTTTATAGGAAAAGAGATCAGAATTCATAAAAACATCCCGGAAATGGCAGGGCTCGGCGGAGGCAGCAGTGATGCGGCAGCCTTTTTACGACTCGTAAATGAAATGAGCGGGCTTAACTTATCAAAAAAAGAGCTGGCTGAAATCGGTAAAAAAATCGGTAGCGATGTACCGTTTTTCATATATGATTATGACAGTGCCAATGTATACGGCAGAGGTGATATTGTAGAAAAATATGATGAAGATCTTTTAAACATAGAAGTTTTCACTCCTCCTCTCGAATGTTCCACACCTGATGTTTACAGGGAATATAAAGAAAGATTTTTCAATCCGAAAGATACGGATTTTGATAAGAAAGATTCACTGGAGCTTTTAAACAATTATTCACCTACTGAATTAAACGATCTGTTTCAACCGGCACTTAGTCTTTATCCTGATTTATATAAATATATGGATAAGGGATTTTTTACGGGAAGCGGAAGCAGTTTTTTCAGAGTGAAATAAAAAGCGGCTTATTGTGCCGCTTTAAATTTTCCTAATTTATTTACAACAGTATATCCGGCTTTCATCCAACCTACCATACCGCCTTTTAGTACATATACATGTTTAAATCCGTATTGTTTTACAAGTTTTGCGCCTGCAAGTGTCGCACGTCCACCTGTTTTACAAATTACAACATATGTATTGTTTGGTTTTAAGTACCCAACTGCCGCTTTTACATCAACTAAACCTCTTGGAATTTTTTCAAGTTCAATCCAGTCAACAGTACCAGCTGCAGTTTCAGCAGGTTCTCTTACATCTAAAACAGTGAAGTCTTTGTCTTCATCCATCCATTTTTTTAATTGTTGAGGTGTAATGTATTTTACATACTTTGCATTAGCTTTAACTTCAGCTTTGAATATGTGAGCCATTGGTCCAGATAGTGCAAAAGCACTTGTTGCAAGCATTGCTCCAAGTCCTAAAGATACAAGTAGTTTTTTCATTTTCTCTCCTTTTGAATGAGTGTTCATTTTCTTACGCTCAAATTATAATTCATTTTGAATTAATTTGTCAATAAAATTACATTAATTTTGATAATATAATTTTAACTTATATTAATAATAATTTAATCTTATAGATTTATACTTTTAAGCATTTTAAAGGAGGTAAAAATGAAGCGTAGTTTGGAATTTTTCCCTGTACAGCTTTTTGCAGTAATTATGGGACTTTCAGGGCTCACTATAGCATTTGCTAAAGCGTGGCATTTTCTAAATATCAACTATTTTGAAGCAATTTACAAAGTTTTACTGCTATTAGATACTATTTTATTTTTTGTCGTATTTATGACCTACATTTTTAAATGGATAAAATATCCGGAAGCGGTAAAAAAAGAATTCAACCACCCAGTTAAAAGTTCTTTTGCCGCTGCAATATCTATAAGTTTTCTACTTATTTCGATTGCATATTACGATTATGCTCCAAGTGTTTCAATCATTTTTTGGTGGGTCGGTGCACCGCTTCATCTATTTTTTACCTACAAAGTGATGAAATTCTGGATCGAGCATAAATTTGAAGTGGGACATATAAACCCTGCATGGTTTATACCTATTGTGGGTAATGTTCTAATTCCCGTCGTTGGTGTTGACGCACAGCCTGAAATGGTAAATATTTTCTTTTACGCAATTGGTATTTTCTTCTGGTTGGTCTTATTTACAATCGTTATTTACAGAATGATTTTCCACAATCCTTTAGGAAAAAGACTTCTTCCGACATTTTTTATATTAATTGCACCGCCGGCCGTCGGATTTATTAGTTATTTTAGGATAACTTTCGGTCTTATTGATACGGACAGTCTTTTTTTATATTTTATTGCACTGTTTATTTTTGTACTACTGCTAACAATGTTCAGACAGTTTATTAAACTGCAGTTTTTTATTTCTTGGTGGGCATACACTTTCCCTATGGCGGCACTTACAATTGCAACAATACTTATGGATTCTGCTTATGACACAAACTTAACATATTACGGAGCATTATTTTTATTAGCCGTAACTACACTGCTTGTGGCATATGTAACTTACAAAACTTTTATTGCAATAAATAATCACAAAATTTGTATACCGGAGGAGGAATAAATGAATAAAAGAAGTTTTTTAGGCGGATTAATTATAGGTTTAGTAATAGCACTGTTTGCTGTACCTTTGTTCTTTAAATTTTCAGCACAAAATATGCTTTTTAAACAGGTTGTAAGCCCTTATTCTTTTGAAAAAACCGTAAATATAATTACCGACAGAATATCAAAAACACCGGGCTGGCACGTTGTAACCGTAATAAATCAAGAAGAAGAAATTAAAAAATACGGAGGCCCTGATGTCGGAAAAGTAGCAATTATTAAATTTTGCAATGCTAAATATGCGGGTAAAATGTTAAGTGACGACGATACAAAATTTATGGCGGTTAAAATGCCTTTAAGTATAGCTGTTTATGAAGATTCAAAAGGCATTGTTAAGATTTCTTTAATGAATGGATATCTTCTTACAAGAATGCTTAGCGGAACCAAAGAAGCTAAAATCATGGAAAACGTAGTAAGAGACATCCAGCATATTTTAGGCTTCGTACACTTCAGATACTCTATTTTTTAAAGCCTCTTTTGGCTTTATGCTTTAAAATTAAATGTTTCTTTGGATTGTTCGTTATTAAATTTTTGTAGATTTTTAATTTTCTGCATCTCTTTTGTGAGTCTGTTTTTTTCATCCTGTAAAAGATCTATAGCCTGCTGCATAAAAGCCTGGATTTCCATGGCTTCATCCATAGTATCAAAAACAGGCTGCATCTGTACAACCTGTTCAAGTTTTTTCAAATCTTTGTTGATAACAGCAACTTTCAATTCATTTAAATAACTTTTCAATTATTTTCTCCGTTTTTGTATTTCAGATATTAATTAATTCCTGTTTCTTCTTTCCACGCTTCTATTAACCCTTTTAACACTCTGATAACATCATCAAGATATTTTGTTTCATTTTCCAAGTTTGCTTTTGCAAGCAACTCAAGCTGATATGCATACAAGCCGTTTAAATAATAAGAAATATCTCCGCCTTTTTCAAAATCAAGAGAATTTATTAGCTCTATAAATATATTTGAAGTTTTAATAATATATTTGACTTTATCCTCTATATTTCCTTCATTTATAGCTTTTTTTGCAAAATTTGCAAACCTTAATGCTCCTTCATAAAGCATTAGAATAAGCTTTTCAGGTCTATCGATATTTACATTCATTTGATTATAACTATTTAAAGCTTTGTTATATGTCATTTACCATCCTTTATTTTTTTGCAGCAATTGCTTGATCAATTGTCTGTTGAATTATTTGGCTTTGTGTATTAAATTTATTAATCATTTCATCATATGCCGCAAACTGTTTTGCCATAATTTCATACTTTGTTTCAAGATATTTATTCATTGCGTCAATTCTGTCCTGATATCTATCTTCTTCATCTTTAATTTCCCTGTCAAGTAAATTAAGATTAGAATTATCGCCTGTTATGGTTGTCTCAAAATCGGTTTTAAGATTCGTAAACATACTTCCAAATAATCTGTTAGTAAGATCCGAATCTTTATTGTAAGCTTCGCGGAATTTGTCTTCATCAAAGCTGATCATACCGGTCTTATCCATACTGAAACCTACATCCGCAGCAGTAAATATTGTATTCATAGTAAATTCATTACCGTTTAAATCGTATGATGTAGTTTTATTGGACATCACAACACCGAATAAGTCGTTACTGAATCTGCTGCTTAACATAGTAAAATCACTATCACCCTGGAAAAGACCTACATTTCCGGTATCTTTATCATATGCTGTTAAACTTTGCAGATTTGAAATCATAGCATTGTAATCCGCAACAAATTTTTTAATGGCATCAACCATATCATCCACATTAGAAGTAATGGATACAGTCGATTCTCCTTCACTCTCAAGATTTATCGTAACACCAGTTATTAAATCTTCTACCGTATTGGACGCTCTTTGCACTTCAACGCCGTTATACGTAAATACAGCATCTTGCGCTGTTTGTAGTCTGTTTGCATTTGTAAAGTCAGTATTGTTATTAATATCGGTAGTAAGTCCGGTGTCATCAATTGAAATATCACCGATTGCCTGAATTCCAAAATTTATAGCTCCGGTCTCATTATTGTATGAGGCGTTTAATTTTAACGAATTACCTTCACTGTCTTTTAATTCTCCGCTATTTAAAGCATCTATAAAGTCGCTGACTGTTGTACCGTCTGCTACATTCATACTGTATTCGGTACCGTTTACCGTAATTTTAAATGTTTGATCCGTACCGCTGTTATTTACAAGATCAGTATCTGAAGAGTATGCTACAGATGAATAATTAGTGGCATTAAAACCTAAATCATCAAGTCCGGAATAATTAAACTGAATATAATTGTCTTCTCCCGTATTGTTTGCTTTTAAAACAAGTTTATAAGGATTATCCCCTATTCCCGTATCAATGATTGATGCAGTAACTCCTGCATTAGCATTGTTTATTGCTTCTTTTAAATCTTCAAGAGTTCCACCCGCTTTTAATGAAAAAGTAGTCTCTACCCCACCTACACCGATAGATAATGTCAAATCACTTCCGCTGTTGTTTATAATACTATCGGTTGATGCAAAACCGTTTGATTGAAATACATCATTTTCAGCAAGCTGCGATACATTTATATCAAACGTTTGAGGTTCAACCCCGTCATTTGCGGTCACGTTTACACTACTTCCATTTACACTTGTTGAAACTTTCGCAAATAATGACCCGTCGGCTAAATCTAAAATATCTGTTTTTACGGTTGAACCTATTGTAATAAACTGTGAAAGAGCGCTTTCTTTTTTCTTTAATAAATCAAGCTTGTCTTCCAACGGTTTAACCATTGCATCTTCATCTGCTTGTTTTAATTTGTCGATTAAGTCATAATTTAATACTCCGCTTCCTATTCCCAAAGAAGAGAGTGTTCCAATATCAGCCATTTTTACCCTTTCTTATCAAATAATAATCCTACTATCTCTCTCATTTTTTCCATTAGTTCAAGAGCTTCTTTTGGTGGATATTCCCTAATAACCCTATTATCTTTCGTATCCACTACTTTTACCATTAATTCTTCTATTTTATCGTTAAATTGAAATTTAAGAGTAGTGTTTAAAGGATTTAAAGCTTTATTAAGCTCTTCTGTTAATTTTTGCAACTCTTTTTTTAATTTCTCCGTATCCTGTTTATCAAGGATGTTTTGTTGTTCACTTGATAATTTGTTGACTTTTTCTATTTGTGCATGTTTAGTACTGTTTTGAGTTGTAATATTATCCAAATTTTGTGCCTTTTGAGTCACGTTTTTTATATTGCTAAAAACGTCCATTGCAAACCCCTTATTTAATCTGCATAAATATCGTCAAAAATATTAAAAAGTTTAATTTTTTGATAGAATTCTTAATGTAAACAAAAAACAATTATATTTAATTATAAAATAATTTACATGTAATACAATACATTCCATAAAATATCAAAGGTTTTAAATGCAATATAAAGTAATCTGCGACTCACCGCTTTTACAATATACTTTAGAATATTTTTTAAAAGACAATTTAAGCAGTAACGGAATTGTTATTACAGACAATCCGGAAATAGACGGCATTTTGATAGGAAAAGATATTAAAAAACCTTTTACCAAAACAACACTATTTATGGAACTTGAAAAAAAACAACCGGTAAAAGAAACAACACTCGAAGAAAAACTTGACAAAGCATTTGAACAGTTTAGAAAAGAATTATTAGAAATATTAAAGGATTATGATGGAAAAAAGTAATATAAAAATCATAGGTGGAAAATACAGAGGGAAAAAATTATATATGGGAGACAAAGAAGTAACAAGAAGTACTAAAAACATTTTAAAAGAAAGCGTTTTTAACACACTTCAATGGGAAGTACCGGATTCGACATGGGTTGAAATGTTTAGCGGAGTCGGAAGCATAGGCCTTGAAGCTATCAGCAGAGGTGCTAAAAAAGCCTACTTTTTAGAAAAAGACCCTGAAGCGGCAAGGGTTCTTAAAAAGAATATCGACTCAATGGATCCTGAAAAATGTGAAATTATCCTCGGAGACAGTTTTGAAACTGTATGGGACGTAATTGAAAAACTAAAAAGAGATAAAGACAGGGCGTTTTTTTATTTTGACCCTCCTTTTGCAATTAGAGAAGGATATGAGGATATTTATGAAAAAGTTCAGCATTTAATCAAACAGCTCCCAAAAAACAATGTGGAAAAAGTTTTAATTGAACACCAAAGTGATTATGACTTCCCTGAAGAATTGGGACTTTATAAAAAAATAAAAACAAGAAAGTTCGGAAAAAGCTCCGTAACATACTACGAATAAAAGGAAAAACAATGAAAAAAATTATATTTATACCCCTGATCGGTTTAGGTTTAGCGTTATTTACCGGATGTGCCACTTCTACACAGCAAAACACTAAAAGTTTAAGTTTTAAAAGTATAGATTTGCTTGATAAATACGGTGTAAGTGAAAGCGCCTTAATGAAAGCGGAAAACGGATATATTTTCGTTATTCCCGCTCCAAATGGTGCCGATATTTATAAATTGGACAAAAATTATAATCTTGTGTGGAAAAAAACAACTCCTATTTTACTTGACCCTATAAAATCGCAGGTAATTGGTGATAAATTGTATATCTTAGGCTATGATCAGAAAAAAAACAAAGTAGCGCTTCTTCAGTACGATTTAAAAGGTAATTTAATTAAAACATCTTATTACGGAAAAGCATATAACTTAGCAAGAGACTTTGCTATTATTAACGGTAAAACATACGTAGCTGTTACGGAATACACTCCTAACAACAACTCCGACATTGTAATTTACAGTAATGACAATAAAAAAATAACTCTTTCCACTCCATATATGGACGATGTAAAATATATAAAACCATATAAAAACGGGATATTAATAATCGGAACGACCCAAAGCGACAGTGAAAATGTAATTATTGCATATAAAACTTTAGACAATAAAACAGTTTGGGCTAAAATCATTGATTTAGGTATGGACGAAAAACCTATTAAAGTTTCAATTAAAAACAATGAAATAATACTTGACATTCTCTCAACCGACAACATGGGAGCAGAAAAAGACGTTACATTCATCATTGATGAAAACGGAAAAGTTAAAAGTGTTAAAAAAGGTATAGAATTTAAACAGCTGCCAATGAAATATAGGACATAAATGACGTCAAAGCAAGAATTTTTCTCCAACAACTTTTCTTCTTTTGTTCTTGATAACAAAAACTTTTTTATTAAATACAAACCCCATTTTATAAAACTTTTTCAAGAATACATTATAAAACTAACCCGTTCTAATTTACAAATCGACAACAAAGAAATAGAAACATTTTATGATAATCTATTCATTTCTCCGCTTTTTTTAAAAAATAAAGTAATCCCTTCAAAAGAGTTGAATTTAATTTACAAACTGAATGATTATGACGTCGACTCAGTGTATGTTTTAAACAAAGTTTTCTTAATACTAAGTAATAACTACATCAAACACCTAATAAAAGAAAAAAACTCGATAAAAAAACTCAAAACCCTGACGTTTTTGCTTGATTTTTATATAAATTATATTGAACTGCACAAAGATATAGAAGATGACAATACACAAATACCACAAGAAATAAAAGAAATTTACTTTAATAAAAAACAGCTCAATCTTTTCACAATTTACAAGGGCATTCCAATTGCACACAAAACTCATATTTTATCAATTGATGAAAAAGAAGGCGTAATAAAAGTCAGCGCAAACAATTATCAAATAGTAGCAGCTAAATTTCACAAAGAAATATTTTTGTTAGAAAACGACAAGGAGTACAGTTTTAGAGCAAATATCAAACATTTTGTAGTACATAAAAAAGTCATGTATCTGGACAATATTGAAAAAATACAAAGAAACGCTCCGAAAAGAAGTTTTATCAGGGTTCAACCCAAAAATAAAATTGATGTGGAACTTCAATGCGAAGATATTATATTAAATACCGAACTTTATGACATTTCCTTAAGAGGAATGTGTGTAATCGGCAAAAAATCGAACTTGAAAGTTTCGGATATTGTAAAAAGCGAATTTATTTTAAAACTTGAAAAACCGTATTTGTTTGTTACACAAGGTGAAATCAAATCCATTACAAAGCTTGATAGCGAAAAATACAGATATCATATTCATTTCGAACTGCCTACACATTATGAATATATTCTCTCAAAATATATTACAAAAAGAGAAAAAGAAATAATAAAAGAACTAAACGCCTATATTTCCAAAGAATTCATAGCTCTTAGCGAATAAAACTCTTTTTTGTATTCTTTAAACCTTCCTTCAAGAATCGCTTCCCTTATTTCTTTTACAAAATTCAGATAATAATGCAGGTTGTGAATACTTGCAAGCCTGAAATACGTTAGCTCTTTTGCTTTAAACAGATGATTCAGATACGCCCTGCTAAAATTCCTGCACGTATAACAGTTACATTTAGGGTCAATAGGAGATTCGTCAAGTTTGTATTTTGCGTTTTTGATTCTAAGAGTCCCGAATGTTGTAAATAAATAACCGTTTCTGGCGTTACGTGTCGGCATAACACAGTCAAACATATCAACACCTCTCTCAACCGCTTCGATAATATCCTCAGGTGTTCCCACTCCCATAAGATATCTTGGTTTGTCTTTTGGCATATATGGAGTAGTGGCTTCTATTGTATCGTACATAAGCTGATTTTCTTCGCCGACACTAAGCCCTCCTATTGCAAATCCGTCAAACGTATATCCTTTATACTCAAGTGATACTAAACTCTCAGCACTGATACGTCTGAATTCAAAATCCGTGCCCCCTTGTATAATTGCGAATAAATTGTTTTTTTTGCCTCTGTTTACATGATGTACAAGACTTCTGTAAGCCCACTCTGTTGTTCTTTCTATGGACTTTTTAATTCTTTCTTTTGTATTCGGAAGAGCGATCAGATCATCCAAAACCATCATAATATCACTGTTTAGGTTATATTCTATATCTATTACTTTTTCCGGAGAAAAGAAATGTTTACTTCCGTCAATATGACTTTTAAACCAGATACCCTCATCCGTAAATTTTACGTTATCACCGAGACTAAAAGCCTGAAAGCCGCCGCTGTCAGTCAAAAAACTTCTTTTATATCCGCTAAAACCGTGAAGCCCTCCAAGTTTTGAAATAATTTCATCCCCGGGACGCAGGTATAAATGATAAGTGTTTCCGAGTATTATAGGTGCATCGAGTATTTCCATCATATCAATTGCATCAAGGCTTTTAACCGCCGCTGCGGTTCCCACAGGCATGAAAATCGGCGTTTTAATTTCACTATGTTCTGTTTTGATGGTACACGCCCTTGCATTACCGTCAATACTGTCTATTCTAAATTCCATATTTTTTATTCTCCATTCTCAATTCTCAATTCTCCATTCGTATGATATAATTTTATGAAATTTTAACAAAAGGAACTGCTTGAATAAAATTTTAATATTTGCAGGATGCCAAGAAGCGACTCTTTTAATTCAAAAAATATCTGATAATTTTTTAAATTTAGGCGAATTTCATATTATTTATGAAGAAGACGAAATTAAAAACGGTTTTAATGAAAAAGAAAATTTATATTTTTATAAAATAAATTTTTATGCATATGAATTATATAAAAACATTCTCCACAGAGATTTGAATAAAATTATAATTTTTGTGAAAAACAAAAAAGAAGCGGAGTTTATACTAAAAAATTCACTTGATAAAAAAGTGCCTATTCTGTTTGTGAAATTTTGGCTTGATTTTGACATACCTCAGCAAAACAACATAGAAATCATTGATATTCCGGAACTTTTAACCAATAAAGTAATAGATTTCTTACCCGGTGTTCCTCTATTTGCGAGGGATATAGGACTTGGAATCGGAGAAATACTTGAAGTTGAAGTACCTCCTCACTCGCCTTTCGTATATTCACACCCGAATAAACTGCAAAACGACGAAGCAAGAGTAGCAGCAATATACAGAAACAATGAGCTCAGACTTATTAATGAAAACACAATGATACTTCCAAACGACAAATTACTTTTAATAGGTCAGCCGGAAGCTTTAAAAGATTTGTTTAACAAAATTAAAAAAAACATTGGTGCGTTTCCTCAACCGTACGGGCAAAACATTTATCTTCTGCTTGATATGAAAAACATGGAACAAAAAGAAATTTCCGCCCTTTTGAAATCAGCCCTATATTTACATAGAAAGCTTAAAAATAAAAAACTTATAATTAAAATAATCAACCCTTCAATAAACAATCAAATATATAAATTATACAAATTCGAAAACATTGAAATATCAAGCGATTATTATGAAACTTCTTATAGTGAATGTTTAAAAAAAGATGCTAAAATATTCAATATCGGCCTTATTGTTACAAACAACGACTTCTTCTTTAAATATTCTCATTTGTATTATGATTTGAAACTTCCTATTTTTAAAAAAGGTGAAGAATCAATCAAAAAATGTAAAGGCATTAAAGTATTAATCCAAGAAAATGAGATAAAACCAATAGCTTCGGTAATATTTGACCTATCATTTCAGTTAAACAAACCTTTAACGTTTATTGACGGAGATCCTGAAAACAAACATACGGAATTAATAGAATATTTAACAAATTTCGCTAAACTTTTTAACTTCAAAGATGTGCATATTGAAAAAACGAAAGACAATCCGATTTTTGAACTGAATAAAGAAGACAACCAGTGTGTAATCACACCGTTTACCAAAAAGCCGGTACCGAAAATCTGGCAGATTATTAATCCGAAAATGGAATATTCATATCTGTTTTTAAATAAATTCAATCAATTTTTAATACCTGTTAAATAAGGAATAGAATGAAAGTAAACATAACAACACCGACCAAATCATATGATATATTAATAGACAAACTCCCTGAAATAACAATAAATAAAAAAGTGGCAATAATTACAAATCCTACGGTTGCGGGATATCATCTAAACTATTTACTCAACAAGTTAAAAGCAAAAGAGCTCAAAATCATAACCCTTCCGGATGGAGAAGAATATAAAACCATGGAATACATAACATACGCACTCGATAGAATGTTTGACGCAAAATACGACAGAAACAGCCTCGTAATTGCATTCGGAGGCGGTGTTATAGGAGATATGAGCGGATTTGCGGCATCTATATTTTTAAGAGGTATAGATTTCATACAGATACCTACCACCCTGCTTTCGATGGTTGACAGTTCTGTAGGCGGGAAAACCGGAATCAACAACAAATACGGTAAAAATTTAATCGGTGCATTTTACCAGCCTGAAGCAGTATATATCGACACACACTTTTTATCCACCCTGCCAAAAAGGGAATTTGCCGCGGGAATGGCGGAAGTTATTAAAATGGCGGTAATGTTTGATGAGGAGTATTTCGAAAATCTTGAAAAAGAAGCCCTTTCAATCGAAGAGATTATAAAAAGATCTGTTGAGCTTAAAGCATGGGTTGTAAACCAAGACGAAAAAGAAAAAGGAATCAGAAGCGTATTGAACTACGGACACACATTCGGACACGTAATAGAAAATCTTACAAACTACAAAACATACCTACACGGTGAAGCTGTCGCAATAGGTATGGTTATGGCAAACGAACTATCGAAAGAATTAGGTTATTTAAGCGAAGAAGAAGCCGAAAGAATTAAAAAACTGCTTGAAAAAGAAGGTTTGCCGACATCATATAAAATCAAAGACGTGGAAGAATTTTACGAACATTTCTTTGCGGACAAAAAAACACTTGATAATAAAATAAAATTCATTATCCCAGAAAGCATCGGAAAATATAAAATCGTTGAAAACATAGACAAACCTACTATTATTAAAGTTTTGAAAAAGTTTGCTAAATGAGAATAATAGTTGTTTTACTGTTTTTCTTATCATTATTCGCCAATGAAACAAATACGACTATTCTAAAACAAAGATTTAATGAAATATCGGATTTTTTAAAAAAAGACGAGTTTTTTATAAACTATCAGTCTTATCTTAATTACAAAAAGCTACAAAACAAAATTTACTCCCTTGAAAAACTCGCACAAAGAAATCCAAGAAGATACAAAGATAAACTTGAAAGACTTAAAACAGAACTTGAACTGTTAAGTAAAAACAGAAACATTTTCACAACCCTTATAAAAATAAAAGAACTTCCAAAACCGCCCGAAGTCAATAACCCTTTTCAAATTTTCAGTGCGTTAAACTATGAAAAAGAAGTGGACAATGTTGTAAACGAAAACATAAAAACCTACGAATATTTTAAAAACACATTAAAATTATTACAAGAACTTCAAGAAATAAACAAAAAATTAAACATTGAATCCCCCGAGCTAAAACAGGCAATCCAAGATTTCATAATGATTAATAACATTTATAAAACAAAACTAAAAACACTCGAAGCCGAATCTAAAATTTATAAACAAAAAGTAAAAAAAGAAATTCAAAAAGAAATAAACAAACTTATTTCACTAATCATTTCTATCGCTATTAGTATTTTTATTTTTATGATTATAAAATTTGCCGTAAGACGATATGTTAAAGAAGAATCGTTTTATTTGACAAATAAAATATTAAACTTCATAAATGCAACGGTAATACTTATAATTATTTCGTTTTTTTATATTAATAATGCTACTTATTTAATTACAATCGTTGGGTTTGCGTCCGCCGGTATCGCAATTGCAATGAAAGACTGGTTTATGAATATTTTCGGATGGTTTGTAATAATGACCAGCGGTAACTTCAAAGTCGGAGACAGAATAAAAATATATCTTCAAAACGGCCAGGTTAGAATTGTAGGAGATGTAATAGATATAACTATGACAAGAATCGTTGTTTATGAAGACGTTACACTTACTACATACTTATACAATAGAAGAGCCGGAAGAATCGTATTTATCCCAAACAACGTAATTTTTACAAACCCTGTGTTTAATTATACCCACCATGGAATGTCAACGGTATGGGATGGAATTGATATAACAATAACTTTCGACTCTAATTATAAAAAAGCCGTTTATTTAGCTAAAGAAATTGTAAGCAAATATTCTAAAGGTTACACCGATATAACTAAAAGAAGGCTTCAAAAACTAAAATCGGCGTATCATATAAGAAATGCCAATGTCGAACCGAGAATTTATACGTTTATTGAAGAAAACGGTATTAGAATCAGTTGTTGGTATTTAAATAACTATACACCGCTTAATTTAAGAAGTAATATTTCAGCTGAAATTATCGAAGCTTTTAATAACGAAGAAGATATCAAAATAGCGTATCCGACATATACAATCGTAAAGAAAGAGGAAAATGAAAAACTTAATGAAACTGAAATACCTGTATGATTTAAAAACCGCGGGTGTAGAGTATTTTGAAGGCTTTCATTCGGATGAAAGTAAAATAAATATGCCAAAAGAACTTGACGAGCTTGAAAAAATATGTCTTAATTGTACACTGTGTGATTTGAGTAAAACACGTACTCATGTTGTTTTTGGTGAAGGAAATCCAAATGCGGATCTTATGTTTATAGGCGAAGGACCGGGTGCGGAAGAAGACAAAACAGGAAGACCGTTTGTAGGTAGAGCCGGCAAACTTTTAACAAAAATAATACTTAACGTATTGGAATTGACACGAGAAGACGTATATATAGCAAATATAGTAAAATGCCGCCCGCCAAACAACAGAGTACCGACAATTGAAGAAGCCGAAACTTGTAAACCGTATTTGTTAAAACAAATTGATATAATAAATCCGAAAATCCTTGTTTGCCTTGGTAAAACGGCTTTTATGTATTTAATGAATACCGATATGCCGATTAGTAAAGTAAGAGGACAAATATTTGAATTCAAGGAGAAAAAAGTGATTCCTACATTTCATCCGAGTTTTTTACTTAGAAATCCTTCGGCTAAAAAAGAAGCTTATAAAGATTTCCTATTAATAAAGAGTATGCTATGAAGAAACTTGTAATTTTAATATTTACGATATTAATCGTAAATGCTGAAACATTGAATTTTGAAATTCCTATTGAAGAATCAAACAATTCCGTTCAAAACAAAACAATAATACTTGATTCAAATAATACAGCTTATCACAATGAACAAAACAATACTTATAAACCGGTGACAAGTGAAACAGATTTTAATGATTCATATATTTCACTTAACACCCACGTGGAATTAGCGGTAGTAATCAATAAAAACAGATTTTTTAAATTTATTCCGTCACTTATGAATTCTTTGAATGCATATCTTGCACAAAAAGGAATAGATTATAATATTTCTCTTTATGACATAGATACAAATTTGTCTGATATTAAGGCAAAAGACATAATATATTTTACTACGGATACAAGTAAATTAAATGAATTTAAAGATTATAATAAAACATTTTATTTTCCTCTTATCAACAAAAACGAAACAAATATAACAGCGGAAAACTTATATTTCGGATCCATAGATTTTAAATCTCAGCTTGATGCCTTAACTTCATTTATAGATGACAAAACTGACGTAATAACTGATAACACAATGCTTTCGCAAAAACTTTTAAATTATGAAAAAAATCTTACATATTTAAATAATATATATAGATTTCCTAATATTAATTATCAAGACTTAAATAATTCTTTTATTATTTTTAATACAAGTGCAGGTAAAACAGCTCAGGTGCTTTCGACTATTACGCAAAAAGAAATAACAACGAAATTAACCCTGACTCCTCAAATAGGATATGATCCTTTAATGATAATTCTAACGCAGCCTGCGGATATTGAAAAACTTCTTATTGCAAATTCGATAATTAATCCTCCTATGACTATAAACGAATATGCAAACCTTTTAAGTTCAGACATAAAATACAATTGGCTTAATTACGCATCATGTATATTTGCAAACAAAATATATAATAAGCAAAATGAAGAAGACGAGTTTTATATGAGTGATTTTAATATTTATATTTTTAATAATCAAATAAACTACAAAACCCAGCTTTACAGAATTATTGACGGAGCTTTTAAACAGGTTGAGTAATTAAGTTGTGAAAATAATTATAACTTCACAACTTAACTACTTCACAACTTAACTACTTTTTTATGCTATAATTCCGCTTAAAAAAGGACACTAATGGCTACTTACGTTATCGGGTTCCCAAGAATCGGTGAACAAAGAGAACTTAAAAAAGCGCTTGAAAGCTACTGGGCTGGTAAATCTACTCAGCAGGAACTTCAAAAAACCGCATCAGAACTAAGAAAAAGACACTGGACTTATCAGAAAAACGCTGGAATTGATCTAATCAGTGTAAACGACTTCAGTTTTTATGACAACATGATCGATGCCATGACTATGCTTAACGCTATTCCTGAGAGATACAAAGATATCGACAACTGCATGGACAGATATTTCGCAATCGCAAGAGGTGACGCAAACCACAAAGCGATGGAAATGACAAAATGGTTCAACACAAACTACCACTACATCGTTCCTGAACTTGACGTTAATATGGATTTCAAAGCAAGTATTGACAAAATCAAAATCGAACTTGCTGAAGCGAAAGAACTTGGAATCAATGCAAAAGTTAACTTCGTAGGACCTATTACATTCGTTAAACTTTCAAAAATCGTAAACGGAAGCGAAGATGAAATTATCGAAAAACTGATCCCTGTATATGAAGATTTAATCGCTCAAATCAAAGCGTTAGGTGTAAATACTATTCAGTTAGACGAACCTTATTTCGTAACTAACCCTACAAAAAAAGATCTTGAAACACTTAAAAAAGTTTACGATAAACTCGGCGGACTTGCAGATATTTTCGTAGCTACATACTTTGAACATTCAAACGAAGCAAACGAAGTACTTGCGACTACTCCTATTAAAGGTATGTTTTTAGATTTCGTAGCGGGAAGCGAAAACAGTATTAAAGCTCTTGCGGATGCGGGTAAAATCGTAGGTATCGGTATCGTTAACGGTAGAAACGTATGGGTTAACGACATCGAAAAATCAGTAGAATTCCTAAAAGGTATCGCTGAAACATACGACGCTGACAAAATCATGGTAGGAAGCAGCTGTTCATTATTACACGTACCGTACACTCTTAAATACGAAACAAAAATGGATGAGGACATCAAATCTTGGATTTCATACGCTCTTGAAAAACTTGATGAAATCAGAGTAATCGAAAAACTTTTCAGAGGTGAAGAACTTAACGAATACGAAAAAGAAGTTCTTGAAGGTAATAAAATCGCAATCGCTACAAGAAAAACAAGCGACAAAATCCACGATCCTGTAGTTAAAGATAGAGTTTCTAACCTTACTGACAAAGACAAACACAGAAGCGTTCCGTTTGAAGAGAGAATCAAACTACAGCACGAAAACCTAAAATACCCTATCCTTCCTACAACAACAATCGGTTCGTTCCCACAGACACCTGAACTAAGAAAACTTAGAAGAGACTATAAAAACGGTGTAATTAGTGAAGAAGAATATAAAACTCAAATCAAAGCAATGATTAAAGACCTTGTTGAATATCAAGAAGCAATCGACATCGACGTACTTGTACACGGTGAGTTCGAAAGAAACGACATGGTTGAATACTTCGGTGAGCAGCTTAAAGGTGTTGCGTTTTCACAAAACGGATGGGTTCAAAGTTACGGTAGTAGATGTGTTAAACCACCTCTAATTTTCGGAGACGTAAGCAGACCTAAAGATATGACTGTTGAATGGACTGTATACGCTCAAAGCCTAACAGACAGACCTATGAAAGGAATGCTAACAGGTCCTGTTACAATGCTTAACTGGTCATTTGTTAGAGATGATCAAAGCAAAAGAACAACTGCTTATCAAATGGCTATCGCAATCAGAGACGAAGTTGAAGCTCTTGAAGCTGCAGGAATTAAAGTTATCCAGGTTGACGAAGCGGCACTTAGAGAAGGTTATCCGCTTAGAAACGAAAAAAGAGCTGAATATGAAGACTGGGCTATTACGAGCTTCAGAATTACAACAAGCAGCGTAAAACCTGAAACTCAGATCCACACTCATATGTGTTATTCTGAATTCAGCGACATTATGGACGCTATTGAAGATATGGACGCTGACGTTATCTCAATTGAAAACGCAAGAAGCGACAACAGCCTACTTAAAATCTTTAAAGAAAGAGGATACAAAGGTGAAATCGGACCTGGTGTTTACGATATCCACAGCCCGAGAATCCCAAGCACTGAAGAGATGGTAGAACAGATCGAAGCTATCCTTGAAGTATTACCTGCAGAGAAAGTATGGGTTAACCCTGACTGCGGTCTTAAAACAAGAAAATGGGAAGAAGTTAAACCAAGCCTTGAAAACATGGTAAAAGCTGCAAAAGAAGTAAGAGCTAAACTTAAATAATGAAAAAGCTCCTGCTTTTTTTACCCCTTTTTGCTTTTTCTTTTTATTATCCACTTGATTTCAAATTCAAATTTATTCATGATTGTATGCAAAATTCAAATCTACAAACTCACAAATACGATTACTGCGAATGTGTTTACGATAAAATAACAGACAGATTCACATATCACTATTTCAGCTACAATTCCGCCTCGCCGGAAGTGTTAAACTTTATAAGAAAAGCCTCTAAAGAATGCCTGAAACAAGTGAAAAATGAAAAGTGAAAAGTGTAAAACGGTTTATAAAACAGTAATTTTTCACTTTTAACTTTTAACTTTACACTTAATATTTTATGCTATACTTCTAATTAAAAATTCTCAAGGAGATTTTGTTATGAGAGAATATCTTTTTTCAAGTGAATCGGTAACAGAAGGTCACCCTGATAAAATGGCGGACCAAATCAGCGATGCAATACTCGATTATATTATAGAAAGAGACAAAAACGCAAAAGTAGCATGTGAGACGCTTCTTAGCAACGGGTTTTGTGTAATAGCGGGAGAGCTAAAAACTATAACTTATGCTCCAATGCAGGAAATAGCAAGGGAAGTTGTAAGAGAAATCGGATATACAGACGCAAGATACGGATTTGATTACAGAACTGCGGGAGTTTTAAACGGAATCGGAGAACAGAGCCCGGATATCAGACAGGGAGTTGAAAGAGGAGAAGAAATCGGTGCGGGTGACCAGGGAATGATGTTCGGTTACGCATGTACGGAAACACCTGAACTTATGCCGCTTCCAATTATGCTTGCTCATAAACTGACTAAAAGATTATCGGTTGCAAGAAAAGAAGCAATTATCCCTTGGCTAAGACCTGACGGTAAAGCACAGGTAAGCGTAAAATACGTAGACGGTAAACCTGTAAGCGTTGAAAAAGTAGTAGTTTCAACACAGCACGAACCTGATATCAACTATTCGGAAATCAAAGAAGCGGTTATCGAAGAAGTTATCAAAAAAGTAATTCCGGCAAATATGCTAAGTAAAAACGTTGAGTACTTTATCAACCCTACTGGAAAATTCGTTATCGGCGGACCTCAGGGAGATGCGGGTCTTACAGGTAGAAAAATTATCGTTGATACATACGGAGGAGCGGCACCTCACGGCGGAGGAGCTTTCAGTGGAAAAGATCCTACAAAAGTCGACAGAAGCGGCGCTTATGCGGCAAGACACGTAGCTAAAAACCTTGTAGCTGCAGGTGCGGCTGATAAAATCACCGTACAAATCGCATACGCAATCGGTGTTGTTGAGCCTGTAAGTATTTATGTGGATTCTCACGGAACTGCAAAAGTAGATGAAAGAAAAATCGAAGATGCGGTAAGAAAGATATTCAACCTTACACCTAAAGGTATTATCGATTCACTTGATCTTTTAAAACCGATTTACAAAAACACAGCGGCTTACGGACATTTCGGTAGAGAAGAATTTTCTTGGGAAAAACTGAATAAAGTGGAAGAAATCAAAGATTTTTTAGGACTTAAATAGAAATTTAAAGTTATTAAGTTTTGAAGTTTTTAATGTTGTTTAGGTTTATGTATTTTAACCTTCAATAACTTCAATAACTTTAATAACTTTCTTTCATTTTTAACTTTTGATTATTCACTTTTCACTTCTTAATTATGGTAAAATATCACTATGATAGTATACGGAAAAAGAGTAGTAGAATATATAATTCAAAAACACGGGAATATTGTTAAAGAACTTCTTATAGCAAAAAAATTAGATAAAAAAGAATTAAATAAACTGAAGCAATTCAAAATAAATTTCATAGACAACAAAACAGCTCAAAAAATCAGCAGAAACGGGAATCATCAGGGATATTTTGCAAAAATTGATTTCACTCCGGGGGAATGGGAAATTACAGGTAATAAAATCGTTATATTAGACGGTGTTACGGATATGGGAAATATCGGAGCCATTACAAGAACCGCTTACGCTTTAGGCGTTGATTTACTAATTATCACTGGAATCAAAGAATTAAAATGGCCTCAGGTTATCAGAACCAGTGCGGGCGCCGCTCTTGATATGAAAATATTAACTTATCATAACATTTTAGATTTAATCAATATATTAAAAACAAAAGGTTATATAATAGCAGGTGCCGACATGGGAGGAGAATGCAAAATAGAAGCCGATAAACTTGCACTAATATTAGGGAATGAGGGTGAAGGTTTAAAGAAAAAAGTAAAAGAAAAACTTGATAAAATTTTAAGTATCGAAATGAAAAACGGTTTTGATTCTCTAAATGTATCAGTTGCAGCAGGAATACTAATTGATAGGATTACAAATGAATGCAAATGATTTTTTTGAACAATACTCTATTGAAATAATAAACAAACGCACAAGAATTTCACCTATATCCCTCAGATACATTAAAAATAAAGAGTTTGAAAAAATACAAAGAGTTAAATTTTTAGGATTTATAAGAATTATAGAAAAAGAATTTAACGTTGATTTAAGTGAATTAATTGAAGAATATAACGAAGCAACTAACCACACTCATACTCAAAATAGCGAAATAGAACTTGAAGAACCCAAAAAACACAACACATTATTACTTTTTATCTTAGCGGTCATACTTTTTTCTTTGGGTGCTTATCTTTTATATAACAAATACGGATCAGTAGAAAAAGAGAATTTAAACGAAATTAACAAAACCGCATTTATGCCTCCTAATACTGACGAAAACATTACAGAAACTGCTCCCGAAACAAAACTTGAAAACAATAAACAGAATATTTCCATGCCCGAATCATCTCACCAAACAGTAAGTAAAAAAACAACTCCCCAAGAAAAAGCAGTCATTAATAACACAAAAAATAGCCAAAACACTAAAACTATAGCACCTAAAACAGTTGAAATTTACCCAAATGAAAGAGTATGGTTTAAAGCAATAAATCTTGACACCAATAAAACAGTGGAATATTTAACAAGCAATCCGAAAACTTTAATTGGAGCTAACTGGTACGTAAAATTCGGTCATGGCAATATAACCATCAATTACGGTAACCAGACTATAACACCTGAAACTAAAAAAATTACAAGAATTTTATTTAAAAACGGAAAAGTCGAATATTTAAAAAAACCTAACAGGTATGAAAAATGAAAAAAGTTATCTTTATAATTGTTGCTTGTATTTTTCTTTTTGCTAACAATTCTCAAACTATTAAAAATTTAATAGGAGAAGATAAATTTAATACATATTATGAGCTTTTAAAACCAATATTAAATGAAAAATCATTAACAAAAACACTTGAATATTTACAAAACAATGGTTTACTCGATATATTCTTTGATAAACCCAAATTGATTCATCCTACATTTATTTTTACAAACAACAATCCTATCTTTAATACAAAAACACTTTATTCAACTCTGAAATCATTAGGGTATTATTATTTTTATCCTACTAAAATCACAAAAAACGGCAACTATACGATTACACTCGAAATGAAATCCACTCATTATATTGACCCCCTGCTTTTCAGCAAATCAATCGAACAAAAAGGGTGCAATGTAATATCTATCAATAAAAACGGAAGTTATATTTATACAATTGATTGCGAAAATGAACATATCGACACTTTAAAAATTGTAAACAAAAAAATAAAATTATTAAATGCCAAAGGTATTTACTGGCTGGATCCTAACGGATTTAATAAAGTAATAGTTTATTCATCAAAACTTGATAATTGGTATCCTTATATTGTGTTTTTTGACAAAAATCTAAATATTTTAAATATAATTTCAAAAGAAAATTCTCAAAACACCGTATATTTAAACATCCCGCCAGAATGTGCATATATTAAAATAACCGATACGTTTTCCAAAGAGAATTTTAAAAGAGGAATATTTATTAAAGGAATCAAATGAACCATTTTGAAAGAATAGAAAGATTACCTAATTATATTTTCGCTGTAATTAACGAGCTAAAATTACAGGCAAGACGTGCAGGAGAAGACATCATAGACTTTTCAATGGGTAATCCTGACGGCCCTACTCCTAAACCTATCGTAGACAAATTGATAGAAGCGGCACAAAAACCGAAAAATCATCGATACTCCGTAAGCAAAGGGATATATAAATTAAGAGAGGCAATCTGCAACTGGTATGCAAGACGATATAATGTTTCTCTAAATCCGGAAACTGAAGCCGTAGTAACAATGGGAAGCAAAGAAGGATACGTTCATTTAACACAGGCAATTACGAACGTTGGTGATGTAGCGATTGTTCCGGATCCAACATATCCAATCCATTCATATGCATTTATGCTTGCGGGTGCAAGTGTAAGAAAAGTGGAGCTTAAATACAACGAAAAGTACGAACTTAAAGAAGACGAATTTTTCGAGCAGCTTAAACTTGCTATGATTGAAGCAGTGCCAAAACCTAAATTTTTGGTATTAAACTTCCCTCACAATCCCACAACCGTAACAGTTACAAAAGAGTTCTATCAGCGTGCCGTCGATTTCGCAAAAGAAGAAGGACTATACATAATCAGCGATATCGCATATGCTGATATTACGTTTGACGGATATAAAACTCCAAGTATTTTTGAAGCAAAAGGCGCTAAAGAAGTGGCGGTTGAGAGCTTTACACTTTCAAAAAGCTACAATATGGCGGGATGGAGAGTCGGATTTATCGTAGGAAATCCGGTGCTTGTAGGTGCCCTTCAAAAATATAAATCATGGATCGATTACGGAATGTTTACTCCTATTCAGGTAGCGGCTACCGTTGCGCTAAGGGATTATCAGCATTTGGTAAAAGACATAGTAGAAACTTACAGACAAAGGCGTGACGTATTAATTGAAAGTTTTGCAAATGCTGGGTGGGAGATTGAAAAACCGACCGCAAGTATGTTTGTATGGGCAAGAATACCTGAATGCGCAAGACATCTCGGAAGCCTTGAATTTTCAAAAAGACTTTTAACAGAAGCACATATTGCGGTAAGCCCCGGAATCGGTTTTGGAGCATACGGCGACGAATACGTAAGAATAGCACTTATCGAAAACGAAAAAAGAATTCGTCAGGCGGCTAAAAACATCAAGGGATTTTTAAAAGAATTAAAGGAAAGCAATGGTTAAAATAGGAATAGTTGGAGTCGGAACTGTAGGATTAAGCGTAGTAAAAAACCTTCAAAAAAACAGAGATTTAATTAGAGCCAGAGCCGGGAAAGAGATTATCGTAAAAAGCGGTGTGGTTAGAAATTTAAATAAAAAAAGAGACGTAAATATCCATCTTACGACTGATTATAAAGAAATAACAAGAGATCCTGAAATTGATATTGTAGTTGAGCTTATGGGTGGAGTAGATGAAGCTTATGAAGTGGTAAAAGATGCACTTAAACATAATAAAGCCGTAGTAACGGCAAATAAAGCGCTTCTTGCTTATCATAGATTTGAACTTCAGTCTATCGCAAATACGCCTTTTGAATACGAAGCAAGTGTCGCAGGTGGAATTCCTATAATTAAAGCGTTAAGAGATGGGCTAAGCGCTAATCATATTCAGGAAATAAAAGGTATTATTAACGGTACTTGTAACTATATACTAACTGAAATGAAAAAAGGAAGAGACTACGCAGAAGTGCTTAAAGAAGCTCAGGAACTTGGATACGCAGAAGCTGATCCTACTTTTGACGTAGGCGGATTCGATGCAGCACATAAGCTGTTAATACTTGCGAGCATTGCATACAATATTGACGCAAAACCTGAAGATATTTTAATTGAAGGTATTGAAAACATCAATCTTACAGACATAGAATTTGCAAAAGAATTCGGTTATGAAATAAAACTTCTCGGAATTGCTAAAAAAATAGGAAACGAAATAGAATTAAGAGTCCACCCTACACTAATTAAAAACTCTCAAATGATTGCAAAAGTCGACGGAGTTATGAATGCGGTAAGCGTTATAGGTGATGTTGTGGGTGAGACAATGTATTACGGGCCGGGAGCCGGAGGAGACGCTACAGCAAGTGCTGTTATAAGCGATATTATCGAAATAGCAAGAGGAAACGTAAATCCGATGCTCGGATATAAAAAACCGCTTGAAAGTGAAAAAGTAAGACTTAAAACAAGTGATGAAATTGAAACTAAATATTATCTGAGAATTGCCGTTAATGATAAACTTGGTGTTCTTGAAAAAATAGCCAACACACTTGCAAAAAACAACATATCAATAGAAAGTTTCCTTCAAAAACCTAAAAACGGCTATGTAAAACTTCTCTTTTCAACTCACAAATCTCTTGAAAAAGACGTAAAAAAAGCCATCAGTGAAATCGAAAACTTTGATTTTGTTATAAAACCAATTAATTTTATCAGGATTGAGGGATAGTGATTAGTAAACTTAAAAAAATCTCCCTCTTTTTTAATATAGATGACGAACAGCTAAAAGAAATATCAAACTACACAACTATTAAAACATATAATAAACAAGAAATTATCTTTTACGAAGGTGAAAAAGACAAATATTTCTACGGAATAATATACGGACAGGTTTTAATGTATGATGTAGATCTCAAAGGAAATGTAATTCCTAAAAACCAATTCGGATGCGGTGATATTTTCGGACTAATCTCCCAAATACAAAACAGACCGTACTGCCTTAGCGCGATTAGTGAAAGTGAGTCACAAATAATTAAAATTGACTACTCCAAATTTCAAAAGCATATATCAAATCCGCCTTTTAGCGATAGAATCATTAAAATGCTCAGTAATCAAATCATGCAGGAACTTGAATTTAATAAACTCCAAAAATTCGACGCTACCAAAAGAGTAATATATACACTCCTCAATTTCCCTCAAAAATTTGTAAGAAAGAAAAAATACCTTCTCGCAAAAGAACTCGGTATGAGTGCTGAAACTCTCAGTAGAATCCTTTCCAAACTAAAAAACGAAGGCATTATATGCTACTGCGAAAAGTCCATAAAAGTTACCGATTATGAAAAGTTAAAAGAATATATAACTTGAGTAAGTAGTTTATTAGTTAATTAGTATATTGGTTATTAGGAATATGATAATATTAAAGTTGCCGAGTTATTAAGGTTATTATAGTTTTTTAAATCGGTATATCATTTAACAATCTAAAAAACTTAATAATCAATAAATCAATCTTAGTGTCTGTCACTATTTTAAATAATAAAAAGGGCAAAAGCCCAAGAGAGATTAGAAGCTGTATTTAGCTTCAACTTTTAATTCGTTTTGATCTTCGTTATCAGCTGATTTATCGTTAAAGATTGAGTATAAAGCTGAAAATTTCATTTTTTTGCTGTATTTGTAGCTTCCACCTACAACAACTTCAGTTGAATCTGCATTGTCTTCAGATTTGTCGTTAACACCTGCATATGCTACGTATACGTTTGTTTTAGCGTCTACGTTGTATCCAGCTTTTGCATAGAACGCAGAAGTGTCAATATCGTTTGCGATTGCATATCTTTGTTCAACTGGTAATACTGCTGCGATTGGTGAATCATTATCTAATACAACAATACCATCATCTTTGTCAGTTTTAGCATAACCAACTTTTACACAGAATGCATCTTGAGTATATTTAGCTGATACGTTGAAGTAGTTTTTAGTTTTAGCACCATCTTCATCACCTTTTCCAGCTGCATAATCAGCATGTACGTCAACGTTTTCTACAGGAGTTACGTCTACGCTTACAGTATAAAGGTTTTTAATTGCATTTGTTGCATGATAATACCATACATTACCTTTTACCATATCTACATTAAATAATGCTGCTACAGCATAAATATCATTTCCAAGTGTATTATCAGGAATTTGGTCAACACTTCCTAATGCATTAATCCATGCACCAGCTAATGTTACGTTATCACTTGCTTTGAAAGTTGCAATTGCACCAGCACCGTGTGCTTCACCGTGTCCGCTTCCAGTTACAGAAGTTGCTACAGGGATTTTACCAGCGATTACGTTAACACCGTTAGCTGAATATTTTAAGAAAACAAGGTTTTCTGCAGGATTTGGATTGATGTTTGTACCGTCAAGTGCATCATTATCATCAGCATAAACGTTACCTTCAACTCCAAGTTTGTAAACAACTTTTAATTCTTCGCTTACAGGAATAGTGAATTTGAAGTCAGAACTTGTTCTCCATCTATTTACTGTATTTTCGTCTTTTGGTGCATAGTTATAAAATCTAACTCTGATCATTCCGCTTAGATCAACACCTTTGATTGCTTCTGTTAGAGGAGTAGCGCTTGCTACACTCATTGAACCCATTGCTATTAAAGCTGCTAAAGATAGTTTTTTTAGCATTCTCTCTCCTTTGTTTTTTAATTTTTACCTCACAATTATATCGTCAAAAAATTTAAAAATCAAATTTTTTAGTGTTATTTTTGTGCTTTTTTTCTAAAAAAATCAATATTTTGTTACATTTTTACTTGTAAATTTTTTATTTTTTGTGTATTTAAGGGAATACGTACATTTATTTTTCATTAATATTACATATATTAAAGAGACTTATCTTTAATTTTCCATGTTTATTTATTTTAATGTTATTGCGCCTTTATATCCTGCCAATTTCATATTATTTTTTTTACAATCATTTATTTATAGTATAAATATTCGCAAAGATATAAAAAAACATTCCTTCATAGTGCCTGACACTTATTCATTAAAAAAACGGGAATATCCCCGTTTAATCGTCATATCTCGGCATACCCATTATATTATATCCACTGTCTACAAAATGAACTTCCCCGGTTACCCCGCTGGAAAGGTCACTTAACAGATACATACCGCTGTTACCTACTTCTTCAATCGTTACATTTTTCATAAGAGGAGAGTTTTTTTCATTATATTTAAGAATTTCGCTAAAATCACCGATACCGCTTGCCGCAAGTGTTTTAATAGGTCCTGCACTAAGTGCGTTGATTCTTATTTTTCTCTCACCAAGATCAACAGCTAAATATCTTACACTGGCTTCTAAAGCCGCTTTAGCCACGCCCATTACATTGTAATGAGGAATGTATCTGATACTTCCAAGATAAGTAAGTGTAAGAATTGACGCACCGTCATTCAAAATAGGTTCTATTTTTTGAACCACTTCTATTAATGAATATACACTAATCTCCATTGCGATATTAAACGCTTCTTTTGTTGTATCTATAAATTTACCGTCAAGAGCTTCTCTTGGTGCAAACGCTACAGAGTGAACTAAAAAATCAATTTTCCCGTAGTCTTTTTCAACTGCTTCTTTTAAACTTTCAATTTCTTCAGGTTTACTAACATCTAAAGGATAAATATTTTTAACCCCTAATTCATCAGCAACTTTTTGAACCCTTTTTTGCATTTTTTCATTTTGATAAGTAAGAATAACATCCGCCCCCTGAGCTTTACATGCTTTTGCAATACCATATGCTATCGATCTGTTATTCGCAACACCTATAATTAAACCTCTTTTACCTTCCATTACCATTATTTCTCCTTTTGTACTTCTTTTGCTATTTCTATCATTTTAATGAAATTACTTACATCCAAACTCGCACTTCCGACAAGCACTCCGTCAACATTCTCAATAGAAAGAATATCTTTAACATTTTCCGGTTTAACGCTTCCGCCATATAAAAGCGGTCTGTTTGCAAGCTTTTTTATTTCTTTATGTGTTTCTTTTATCTCTTCATTTGAAGCACTTACACCCGTACCAATCGCCCATACCGGTTCGTATGCAATAATTAATCTTTCATAATTCAAATCTATCCCTACAAGCTGAGCTTTTAGATATTGAATCACCTCATCAATCCCTTTTTTTCTAACTTCAAGAGGCTCTCCGATACAGTAATAAATCTCAAATCCCTCATTTTTATAAAATTCAAATTTTTCTACTATAAATTTTTGAGACTCTTTAAGAATGTGTCTTCTTTCACTGTGTCCTATTAAAATTTTATTTATTGAAAACTCTTTTATCTGTTCAAGCCCTATTTCACCCGTATATGCACCGTTCTTAGCAGGATAAGCGTTTTGCACACCTATATAATCCTTACTGATTAAAGCACTGCACGGAGGAAATACCGATACATTAACATTACCGAAATTAACAACATCCAATACCTTGGTATACTCTTCTACTTCCTTTCTTGTTTTATTCATTTTAAAATTCGCTGCTACTATCATTTTATCTCCAATGCTGCGATACCCGGCAGTTTTTTACCTTCAAGAAGCTCTAAACTCGCTCCTCCGCCTGTAGAAATAAACGTCATTTCCTCATCGTCTCCGGCTCTTTGAACCGCATCGGCCGTGTCACCACCGCCCACTACTTTGATACCGTGACTTCTTGCAATTTCATGCGAAATTTTAAACGTACCTCTGCTGAATTTATCCATTTCAAAAACTCCCATAGGACCGTTCCAAAGGATAGTCTGGGCATCCCATAAAACTTCACCGAAAAGTCTCACACTTGCAGGTCCTATATCAAGTCCCATCCATCCGTCGGGAATTTCCTGAGCCGTAACATATTTCACCATTGCGTCTTCTGCAAATTTATCGGCAATCACAATATCCACAGGCAGGTAAAATTTAACCCCGAGTCTTTTTGCTTCGGCCATGATTTTTAGAGCTTCGTCTATAAGCTCGTCTTCAACAAGTGAATTACCCACATTGTATCCCATAGCTTTAAGAAACGTAAAAGCCATTCCTCCACCGATAATTATTTTATCCACTTTCGGAAGAAGATTAATTAATGCCTGAAGTTTACCGCTTACTTTACTCCCGCCTACAACTGCTACAAAAGGTCGTACCGGGTTTTCAAGAAGTTTATAAAAGAAATTAATTTCTTTAAGAAGCAAAAATCCTGCCGCTTTATGTTCATTGTCATAAAACCTTGTAATTGCTTCCACACTTGCGTGTGCTCTGTGAGAAACACCAAATGCGTCGTTGATATAAAATTCTCCGAATTCGCTCAGTTCTTTTGCAAACCCTTCATCGTTTTTAGTTTCTCTCGGGTCGAACCTTACGTTTTCAAGCAGTAATATTTCTCCGTTTTGAAGTTTAGAAGCCTTTTCCTTGGCATCAGGTCCCACTACATCTTTAGCCATTATTACGTCTTGTTTCAATAAGTGAGAAAGTCTTTTTGCTACAGGTTTTAAAGAGTATTTTTCATCAAATTCACCTTTAGGGCGCCCAAGGTGAGAAGCTATAACAATTTTACATTCGTTATCAAGAAGATATTTGATTGTCGGAAGAGCCATTCTTATACGTCTGTCATCCGTAATATTTCCGAATTCATCAAGGGGAACATTAAAATCACACCTTAAAAAAACAGAACTCCCAGGCTTAAAATCCAAATCTTTAGGCGAGTTTATCTTCATACTTCTCCTTTTTAGCAAAATTATAGCATATTAGTTTGGTATGGTTGTTAAGGTTAATTAGTATATTAGTGTACTTGTTACTGGTATATTGGTGATTAGAAAAATATTGATGAGGAAATTAAGTTTTTGAGATTGCCGGAATTTTGAGTAACATATACCAATACACCAATTACTAATAACCAGTTAACCATTCATTATAACTTTTTTTTATTTTAATATATATTGCGCCATTTCAATCATTCTGTTTGAGTATCCCCACTCATTGTCATACCATGAAAATATTTTTACAAGATTGCCGTTGGCTTGTGTAAGATCACATGCCACTATAGAACTCGCCGGGTTTGAATTAATATCACTGCTGACTTTATACTCATAATCAATTTCAAGTATGCCTTTAAGATCCGTTTTGGCATGAAACTCAAGAAGTTCGTTTATATCTTCTGCAGTAACATCCTTATTTAGCTCAAGTACCAGATCCATAAGCGACACGTTCGCCACAGGAACCCTGACACTTCTTCCGTCAAGTTTTCCTTTAAGATTCGGAAGTACTTTATAAATAGCTTTTGCGGCTCCGGTAAATGTAGGTATAATATTTTCGGCCGCGGCACGTGAGCGTCTTATATCCCTGTAATTCGGTGCGTCAAGCAGTTTCTGATCCATTGTGTAACTATGAATCGTAGTCATAAACCCTTTTTGAATACCGTAGGTTTCATCTATTATTTTAGCTATCGGGGCGAGACAGTTTGTGGTACATGAAGCGTTTGAAATAATACTCTCACCTTTGTATTCTTTATGGTTTACCCCAAGTACGTATGTAGGTGTGTCATCATTAGCAGGAGCTGAAATAATTACTTTTTTGACATTTCCCTTGATATGATGTTTTACCTCATCGCTTGTTAAAAACTTACCGCTGCATTCAAACACTACATCCGCTTCATTAAAGCGTGTATCTTTCGGAGATGAAAAAGTCGTATAAGTTATAAAATAATCCCCTATTTTAAGAATATCATCACCTATTATTTCTACATCCAAACTTCCTCTTATTGTGTCAAATCTAAGAAGATATGCGGCAAGATCAATATCCATAATATCGTTAATCGCCACAATTTCGACATTTTTATTAAGTGCCGCTCTTAAAATATTTCTACCTATTCTGCCAAGCCCGTTAATAGCTATTTTCATCACAAGCCTTTTAATAAATTTTCGTAATTATAGTACAATTTGAAAAAAAGGTTATAGGTGAAAACTGCAATTTTCGGAGGAAGTTTCGATCCGCCACATCTCGGCCATATTGAAATAGCAAAAAAAGCTCTTGAATCTGGAATTGATAAAATCATTATAATGCCGAACTACTTAAACCCGCTTAAACATTCATTTTCAGCACCCCCTGAGCTTAGGCTCAAATGGCTTAAAGAAATTTTTAAAGATTTTAAAAACGTTGAAGTCAGCGATTTTGAAATATCCCAAAAAAAACCGGTATATTCCATTGAAACTATAGAACACTTTAAACCAGATTATTTCATAATTGGAAGTGACAACCTGCATACACTTGATAAATGGCACAGAATTAATGATATTTTGAAAAAAGTCGAATTTATCGTAGCAAAAAGAGGCACAGTTGATAAAAACCTTTTAAGTAAATATAATATCAAAAAAGTTTTGGACGTTGATATTCCTATAAGTTCCACTGAAATCAGAAACTGTAAATTTGAATATCTTCCCAAAGTTATAGAAAAAGAAATAAAGGAGTTCTATGGACAGAATTGCAAAAATTAAAGAGCTTTTGGAAGAAAAAAAAGCTATCGATGTAATGGATTATGATTTAAAAGATAAAGATTATTTTGTAGATTATGTAATAGTTGCTACAACAATGGCGGATAAACACGCTCAGGCGCTGCTTGACCATCTTAAAAAGACACTGAAACCTATGGGTGAAACGTTTTTAGGCGTTGATTCCAGCGACGACTGGACGGTAATAGATTTAGGAGATATGTTAATACATCTAATGAGTGAAGAATACAGAGCAAAATATCAGATGGACAGATTTTTAGAGGAAATTAAAAACAGATTAAGAGATTAAATCCCACTCACTAATAAGCTCTATCCCCTCTTCTTTTAATATCCTGCTTGTAAGACCCGGTGCATCACACTTACACTCACAGCCGTTTACGTAAGCACTTGTTTTTTTAACCCCGCAGCTTGGAGATTTTTCTTTACCTATGAATATTTTAATATTTAGCTCTTTACAGATTCTAAGCGCTTCATTCGCACCTTTAAAAAAGGCATCCGTTTTATCCACTCCGTTTATGTCAATGATTTTATCACCTATAAATCTTGCCGGGGGACGTGGAGTCGGAAGTGAAAACGCCTCGGGACAAAAAGGAATCAGCTCATATTTTTCTTTTAGTCTGTTTATAACTTCATCAGGAAGAGGTTTTGACTTGCCGTCATACCTGCAGGCTCTTCCCAGCATACATTCGCTAATCATCGCTTTCATAACGCTTCACTTTTCACTTTCTACATTCTCTCTTTTGCTTCAATTCCTAAAAGTGAGAGTCCGAGTTTAATAATACTTGCAACAACTGCCAATATTTTAAGTCTTACTTCTTCTTTTTCGCTTCCTATTACTTTATTTTTATTATAGAAACTGTGAAACTCGCTTGCAAGTTCATACAGATAGTTCGTAAGTCTGTGAGGCTCTCTGTTTATAAACGCCTCTTCCAACACATACGGAAACTGAAGCGCTAAGAAAACTAAATCTTTTTCGTCTTTGCTTAGATCTTTTAACTGAATGTTTACGGTATCTTCAAGATTCATCTCTTTGTTTCTGAAAATAGATTTAATTCTTGCGTGTGCGTAGTTTATATAATATGCCGGGTTGCTTGAATCCTGACGGTTTAGCTCATCCACGTCAAATTCAAGGTGAGTATCCGCTTTTTTGGTTAAAAACACAAACCTTAAAGCATCCGCTCCCACATCTTTTACAACATCGCTTACAAGTATAAAATTACCGGCACGTTTACTCATTTTGTAAGGCTCTCCGCCTTTTAGGAGTTTTACCATCTGTGAAAGCAGTATTTCGAGTTTTTCAGGATCAAATCCCAAAAATTTAATAGCCGCTTTTACCCTTGCGATATAGCCGTGATGGTCGGCTCCCCAGATATTTATGTATCTGTCGTAATTTCTTTTGAATTTATCCCAGTGGTAAATTATATCCCCAGCAAGGTATGTAGGTCTTCCGTCTTCTCTTACTACGACTCTGTCTTTTTCGTCTTTGTATTCGCTGGATTTGAGCCATACTTTACCGTCTTTTTCATAAAGTGCTCCGTTTTTTTCAAGTATCGCCCTTACCTCATCCCAGTGTTTATAAAGTTCTTTTTCGCTCACCCAGTTATCAAAAGGCGTAACGTTTAGGGCTTTGATATCTTCTTTTATAAGGTTTAGCATTTTATCTTTTGCCCACATATTGAGCTTATCGTCATTGAAATTTTCCGCGTCAATTTCCGCTTTAAAGTAATCCTCTCCGAATTCTTTTATAGCTTCTGCGGCCAGGTCTTTTATATATTCGCCTCTGTAGTATTCTTCGGGCCATTTAACGTCAAGCCCAAGAATCTCTCTTGCCGCAAGATATACGGAAAGCCCGAGAAGCGTTATCTGACGCCCGGCGTCGTTTACATAGTATTCGGTCACTACGTCATATCCGATGTGTCTTCCGATTCTTGCGATCGCATCACCGAATACGGCTCCCCTTGCATGTCCTATATGCAGAGGACCAGTAGGATTTGCCGAAATATATTCAAGCAATATTCTCTCTTTGCCGCTTCCTTTGGCGAAATTTTCTTTTTCACTTAATACTTTGTTTGCAAATTCGTTTAAAAAACTGTCACTAAGTGTAATATTCACAAACCCGCTAACGGCTTCAACTTTTTCAAATTCCTCACAGTTTCCGAGTGCGTCGCATAAAGCAGCCGCAAACTCCTGCGGGTTTTGTTTGTTCATTTTTGCATATTTGAAAATAGGAACCGCAAAATGTCCGAAATCTTTGTTTTTCGGTTTTGATAACGGAGGCAGTTCCCCTAAGTGGTCTTTAAACTTCCCGGCAACTTTTTGTTTCATTTACTTCCTTTCCATTCATTTATAAATTCTTCAATATTATATTTGCTTCTTTTAATTAAACTCGCAATAGCAACGCTTCTTAAAAGCTCTTTTGCTTCGTCAAAATCATCGTTTATCAGCAGATAATCGTATTCGTCAATTTTTTGCATTTCACGTATTGCGTTAAACATTCTGACTCTAAGCGACTCTTCCGTTTCCGTACCTCTTTTAAGAAGCCTCTGTTTTAAAACTTCCTGATTCGGAGTGGTTACAAAAATTCCTGTCGTAATATCCGGGTACGCTTTTTTTACAAGTTCATACCCCTGGACGTCTATGTCAAGAAACACGATTTGGCCTTTTTTCAGCGCCGCGTCTATCTGTCTTTTACTTGTACCGTAAAAATTTCCGTGAACCTCGGCCCACTCAAGGAAATATCCGTCTTCAATGTCTTTTATAAATTCTTCTTTTGTTAAAAAGAAATAATCAACTCCGTCTTTTTCACCTTCTCTGATAGGGCGCGTAGTGCTCGAAATACTGAAATACGCCTTATCCCCGAGCTCCTCGCATACAACTCTCGCCAAAGACGTCTTACCGCTGCCGCTCGGACCCGAAATAACTAAAATGCTTCCATTTTTTCCATTCATATCAATCTCCGAAATCTATTGTAATTGTAACTTTTGCTTTTGCTTTTTTAAGCTCTTCCCAGTTAATGTTCAGTACGCTTCCAAGCGTTTTTTCTTCCATTGTAGGTTCTTTAATAATATTTTCCAATTCATGAGCTTCTTGAATTTCCGGAATTTTATCATCTATATTAATTTCTTCAACACTTTCTTCATTAATTTCTTCTAAATTATCAATATTTTCTTCATTTTCTTCCTGAGGCACTTCCTCACCTAAAACTTCAGCCAATTGACTTTCATCTAAATTTGTCAATTCTTCATCTAAATCTTCTATTTCTTCAATATTCGCTTCATCAACATTCATATTTTCTTCAACTGTTTCATCAACTGATTCTAAAATTTCTTTTTCAGATTCTTGAGATTCTTGAGGTTCTTCACTAACTTCTTCTATTTTTTCTTCTATCGGTTCGGTCTCATTCCCGATCTCTTCCAAATCAAACTCTTCTAAGTTTTCATGTTCATCTTCTGTTTCTTGAATGTTAACTTCCTCTGGTTCTTCAGATAATTGTTCGGAAGTTTCCAGCAATTCTTCTAAATTATTTTCTACCATATCTTCATTATTTTTAACTTCTTCTACTTCTTCAGGTAATTCTTCGATTGTTTCAACCGGCTGATCAATACTTTCTTCTATATTTTCTTGATTTTGTTCTTCTTGAATTAAATCATCTAAATCAAAATCTTCATTTATTTCTTCAGCAGGTTCCTCAATAGATTCCAAAATTTCTTCTTCAGGTTCTTGAGGTTCTTGGATCACTTCATCAAGTTCTTCTACTTTTTCTTCTTCTACAACCGCTTCATTGTTTATATCTTCCATTCCGCTTTCTTCTGATTGTGTATTTGCTTCAATCTCATTTAAAAGCTCTTCGTCTAAATTCTCTTCTTTTTCTTCACTATCTACAAGTTCCTTCTCATCTAATTCGAAGCTTTCTTCAATATCATCATCAGGTGCTTCACCTTCTAATTCTTCTTCACTAATTTCAAAATCATCTTCATCACCCGCAACGAACTCATCTCTTACATCAAGGTTTTTCAGATCCTCTTCACTTTCCAAATCTTCAAACATATCTTCAATATCTATGTTTTCTTCTTTTTCATCCGTATTCACTTCTGATGGTTCTTCATTTATTTTTTCCTCAAGCTCAGAGTCTAAAATATCTTCCTCCAAATCAAAATCCAAATCGTCTTCTAAATCATCAAGTTCGTCTAAGCTTTCAATATCCGACGAATCCTCCATATCAATATCCAAGTCTTTTAAGTCTTCAAAGCTTTCAATATCAATATCTTCTTCTTCAATATTTTGTTCATTGTCTTTCATATTAGGCAGTTTTTCCAAAAGTTCCATTAAATCCGTCGGCAAAAACGGTTTTGTAAGATAATCATTAAATCCGACGATTTTTTCATCATTTTTTGAAACAATTAAAACAAACTTAGCATCAGGAAAAAGCATCTTTAAATTCTCAAACAGTTCGTCGCTGTAAAGATCTTTATCAACAAAAACAGCATCAAATGTTCCCTCAGGAATATTTTCAGCGGTTCCTATAATAACTTCGTCACCCTTTTTTTCCGCACTTAAAACAAAAAGTTTTTCTATTGTCGCATTTGAAGTAATTAGAAGAATTTTCATGGCCAACCCCGTTTTTTATTATAATTATAGTAAAAAAGGAAGAGATTTGAAAAAAATACTTTTTTTATTGGCCGCAACGCTACTGTTTTCATCTGAAATTTATTTTATGCCTCATGATGGAAAAATAGCTGAAACAAGACTTTATAATCTCTTTACACATGCCAAAAAAGAGATAAAAATAGTTATGTACACATTTACAAATAAAAAACTCGCACGTGCACTTAAAATTGCGGCAAAACACGGTGTTAGAATATATATCATAGCAGATAAGAAAGAAGCAAAATACAAATATTCAGTTATTCCAAGACTTGCCGTCCTTAAAAATTTTCACATTTATTTACTGACAGGAAAAAAATACAAAGACGGAAACAAAGCGAAAATGCATGTAAAATTGGCCATAGTCGATGATAAAACGGTAATAACGGGCAGTGCAAATTATTCATATAGTGCTTTTTATAAAAACTATGAATATATTATGATAAATTATGAAAATTATATAATCAAACAGTTTGATAACTTTTTTAATCATTTAAGGATTGTTGCAACCAATTACAGGCTTAGCCGATAAATCTAAGTAACGCGCCGAAGACTTGAAGTATTTCATTAGAAAATAACTGCATCAAAGAAGCGATTATCGCAATTAAAACCATAAAAGAAATAGTAATTTTAATTGGAAATCCGACTACGAGAAGGTTAAACTGCGGCATTGTTTTCATTATCATTCCGAAAATTATATCACCCATTAGTGAAATTGCTATAATCGGAAAGGCCATGGCTATACCTAATAAAAAATATTTGCTCATATATGTTATGAAATATTCATAAACATTATGATAACTGAAGAATTCTCCAAAAGGCAGCATTGCAAATGTTTTATCCAAAAACATAATCTCCAAATGATCACCACCGAAACTTAAAAACATCATAACTGCCACCCAAGTAAAAAACTGTGAAATTATTGTCGTCTGCACTCCCGCATTCGGATCCATTACATTGGCAAGCGTAAACCCCATAACAAAACTTATTTGCTCACCCGCATATTTTAAAACATCAAAAACCATCTGTAATGCCATTCCGACAAAAAAAGCAAAAGCAACTTCATTTAATACGCTTAGTAAAACAGTTGCGATATTAATTTCATAAGCAAATTTGGGCGTAATAGGAAAAAGGAGAATTGAAAGCCAAAAAGCAAATGCCGCCTTTACATTCATAGGAATCGCCGTATAATTAAAAAACGGCATAAAAGCCAAAAATGAACTGATTCTTACAAAAAGCAGAAGATATGTTACAACATTTACAGGTGTTAGATAATTAATTATCTCCATTTATTTCTACCAGTTTTTTATTTTTTAGTTCATATACTTTGTCAAATTTTTTCGCTATATCCATATCATGCGTAACAGTTATCAGTCCGGCATTGTTTTCATCACAGTACTCTTTTAAGACTTCTATTACTTCATAAGCATTTTGCTTATCAAGATTTCCGGTAGGTTCGTCGGCAAAAATTATTTTAGGTCTTTTAGTCAAAACTCTTGCAATGCTCACACGTTGCTGCTGTCCGCCTGAGAGTGTTTGGATATTTTGATGAATAACATCTTTGATACCAAGCCTTTCAAGCAGATTATAATCAATCTCTTCACCACTGATTAATGCAGCGGCCTGCAGGTTTTCAAGCGCAGTAAATGTATTAAAAAGATAATGAAACTGGAAAATTATACCTATTTCTTTTTTTCTTATCGCTATTAACTCTTTTTCTTTTAATGAATATATATTTTTGTTATTTATAAAAACTTTTCCACTTTGTGGATGTAAAAAAGTGGAAAGTATATGTAAAAGTGTTGATTTACCGCTTCCGCTGCTTCCGACTATTGCTATTTTTTCAGTAGGCTTTAATTCAATGTTAACATCTTCAAACAATAAATAATCGAAAGAATGTGTTAGATTTACAGCTTTAAGCATAACGGCCTTTTTTTAGAAATTATAGCAAAAGTTCAAAGTTGTTATTGGTAATTGGTTATTGAAGTTGGCTAAGTTGTGAAGTTGTTAAATAGATAAGTTTGGTTTTACACTTAATTAGTCACTGGTATATTTGATGTAATGTTAATTAATTATTTGTGTATTTGTTATTTGTATATTTATTTGCTAACAAGTGTATTAATTACTCAAATATAAGTGTCTGGCACTATTCAATGGTCAATGGTCAATGGTCAATGGTCAATGGTCAATGGTCAATGGTCAATGGTCAATGGTCAATGGTCAATGGTCAATGGTCAATGGTCAATGGTCAATGGTCAATGGTCAATGGTCAATGGTCAATGGTCAATGGTCAATGGTCAATGGTCAATGGTCAATGGTCAATGGTCAATGGTCAATGGTCAATGGTCAATGGTCAATGGTCAATGGTCAATGGTCAATGGTTATTGATTGACGGCTGTTTACAATTTAAGACTCAAAATAACTAATTAATATTAAAAATACATCAGTGTCTGTCACTATACATGTGCGAAACGATAAGCTTTTAAATTGAATAAATTAATCTTAATCTTTATTATAATAAGTTATTTCTCTATTTTCAAAATTTTCAATTTTCCATTGCCACATTTTTTCATTTAACCTTATCTCATTCTCATCTTACCAATTGTTTTTTCCTTTCTCCCTTATCTTTTCCTTATAACCCTTTCTCTACTCTTTCATTTAGTGCCTGACACTTTTATTTTAAACATAAAAAGAAGCGGGGATTAAGAAAGAGCCGCCGCTACTTCATCCGCCATGTTGCATGCGTTTTTAACTAAACCTTCACCAACTTCGAATCTGATAAAGTCAACAAGTTTAGCTTCTCCGCCAGCAGCTTTTGCCGCTTTGCTAAGAGCTTCAGCAACAGTTTCTTTTTTCTCTGCTTTTACGTATTCCTGCTCTGTAACACATACGTCGCTGTAGAATCTTTTAATTTTACCAGGGATGATTTTATCGATTACCTGCTCAGGCTTACCTTCTTTTAGAAGTTGAGCTTTTGCAATTTCTTTTTCTTTTTCGATAACGTCAGCCGGTACCGCTTCAGGGTTTAGGTACTGAGGTTTCATTGCAGCAATGTGCATTGCGATATCTCTTAAAGTATCTTTGATAGCTTCGCAAGTTTTTTCGCTGTCACATGCAGCCGCTACAAGTACACCAACTTTTCCGCCTGCATGGATGTATCCGTTTACGATTCCGTTTTCAGGAGCTTTAATAGTTCCGATTCTTCTAACTACGATGTTTTCACCGATTTTAGCGATTTTAACTTTAAGTTCTTCTTCAAATGTTCCGGCACCGAACGGAGCTTTGTTTAGAGCTTCAGTGTCAGCGATGTCGTTTACATTGATAGTTTTTACAGTTTCGCTAACGAATTCGATAAATTCGTCAGTTTTAGCAACGAAGTCAGTCTCACAGTTAACTTCTGCGATACTTCCTTTTTTGTAATCGTCGCTGATATAAATTTCAACTCTACCTTCAGCAGCATTTCTGTCAGCTTTTTTAGCAGCTTTCGCAAGACCTTTTTTTCTTAGGATCTCAACCGCTTTTTCTTCGTTACCTTCAGCTTCTACAAGAGCTTTTTTACAATCCATCATTCCGGCACCAGTTTTTTCTCTAAGCGCCTTTACCATTGCTGCAGTAATGTTAGCCATATTACGCCTCCTCAGCTTTTTTGATTTCTTCAGTTTCAGCTTTGATTTCTTCTTCAGTTTTTTCTTCAGCTTTAGCTTCTTCTTTAATTTCTTTTACTTCTTCAGCGATTTCTTCTTGAGTAATAGGTTCTACTTCACCTTCTTCCTCTTTAGCCGCCAATTCTTTACCTTCAATGATAGCGTCAGCAATTGTTTTACAGAAAAGATTTACACTTCTGATTGCATCGTCGTTTCCTGGGATTGGAACATCGATTAAATCAGGGTCACAGTTTGTATCTACAGGAGCTACGATCGGAAGACCAAGTTTATTAGCTTCACCAACAGCGATTTTTTCTTTTACAGTATCTATAATGAAAAGCATATCAGGGATAGTTTTCATATGTCTGATACCGCCGATGAATTTTTCAAGTTTAGCTTTTCTTCTTGCAAGGATTAATCTTTCTTTTTTAGTTAAAAGGTTGATTTGTCCAGTTTCTTCCATTTTTTCAATGATTTCAAGTTTTCTGATTGATTTTTGAATAGTTTTGAAGTTTGTAAGCATACCACCAAGCCATCTATGGTTTACATAAGGCATACCACATCTTTCTGCATGTTCTTTAATTGCATCGATTGCTTGTTTTTTAGTACCTACGAAAAGTATAGTTTTCCCTTCTTCAGCAGCGTTTTTAACTACATTGTAAGCATATTTGATATGTCTTAGCGTTTTTTGAAGGTCGATAATATAAATGTTTTTTCTTACACCAAAAATGTATTTTTTCATTTTTGGGTTCCATCTTCTCTTTTGGTGACCGAAGTGTACACCACACTCTAATAAGTCTTTCATTGTTACATTACACGGCATGTTTTCTCCTTGAATTATTTGTTTTTTTTGGTTCGGGTTTAGCCTCCCTCTTCTTTAACACCAAACGGTGCAACCCTACCAAGGAATAAAGAGGTGAGAACTAGAAACGGAATTTTATCAAAAATGATGTATAATTGCAAACAAAAAAGTGTACCGGTATATTAGTTATTGCTATACTGGTTATTTGGATGTTGAAATAGACAGTGATCAACAACCATTTTACATCACTAATACACTAATAATAAACACACCAAATTCAAGGAGTAAAAATGCCAATGTTAGACAGTTTTTTGGTTGACCACGTTAAAATGCCAAGTCCTGGCCTAAGGGTAGCCAAACACGTAAAAACGCCAAACGGAGATATCATTACGGTATACGACGTAAGATTTGCAAAACCAAATGAAGAGATTATCGACGAAAGGGCAATGCACACGCTTGAGCATCTTTTTGCCGGATATATGAGAGATAATCTCAGTAATTACGAAATAATCGATATTTCACCTATGGGATGCCGTACAGGGTTTTATATGAGTGTAATTGGCGAACCTGAAGACGAAGAAGTAATCGAAGCGTGGAAAAAATCTATGCAAAACGTACTTGAAACTGACACGATCCCTGAAGCAAACGTATATCAGTGTGGAAGCTGCTATATGCATTCGCTCGACGGCGCCAAAAAAGTCGCTGAACATATATTAAACAACGAAATTGTTATAATGGATAACGAAGCTCTAGCACTAAACCCTGAAAACATTCCGAATGAATGCAATGTAGACACTTCAAAGGTTAAAATTTTAGGAAAATGAAACTTTTAAAAAAAGAGTGGCTTTTTTTTACTTTTCTTTTCCTTTTTGTTATTTTATTTTTCCAGGAAAAACCGTCATTATCGGAAATCAATTCTTATATAGACTGGAGTACGATAAGAGCACTAAGTACCCTATTACTTATAACAACAGCTTTAAAACTTTCAAACATATTTGATCTTTTTGCGGTAAAAAGCATTAAAAGCTTTAAAAATGAAAGAACTCTTGCTTTTGCTTTTATTATGCTTAGTGCGTTCTTATCCATGTTCTTAACAAATGATATAACTCTTTTTATTATGGTTCCTTTAACATTAGCGTTTTCAACACAAATTAAAAACGACTTAACCAAACTTGTCATTTTTGAAGCAATAGCTGTTAATGTAGGAAGCACTCTTACTCCTTTCGGAAATCCTCAGAATATTTTTTTATTTAGACAGATGGATATAAGTGTAATAAATTTTATTCAAAAAATGAGTATTGTTTTTTTACCGAGTATTATATTGCTTATTACGTTTATATTTTTTTCTTTTCCCAAAAAACCTTTAGAAATAAATATCAAAGAGCATACAAATACCGATAAATTTTTGTTTATATCTTCATTATTGCTGTTTGTTATTTTTATTGTGTCCTTAGAGTATTCATATGTAAGATATGCATTATTGGTGATCATTCTTTTTTATCTTTTTAGCGGTTATAAAAAAATTCTTTTAAAATTCGACTATTTTTTAATATTAACATTTATTATAATGTTTATAGATTTCGGTATGCTTAGCAATTTTAGCATCGTAAAAAACATTATGACCAGTATCAATATGGATTTTTACAATGTATTTAATATAAGTATAATACTATCGCAAATAATTTCTAATGTTCCTGCAGCAATTTTTATGAGTAATTTCTCCAATAATTACACTGCAATAGCTTATGGTGTTGATATTGCCGGAAACGGCCTTTTAATTGGTTCTTTGGCAAATATTATAGCCCTTAGATTTTTAAAAAACCCCAAAGTTTATATAGAGTTTCATAAGTATTCAATCCCTTATTTTTTTCTATCTTATCTATTAATTTTAGTTATTTTTTACAAATTTATTTGACTTAATAATTTTTTTCCGTTAAAATACGATAAAAAGACTCTTAAAGGACTAAACATGAAAAGAAGAGAAGCACTAAAAATCGGAGCGTTAGGATTAATGGCTGCAGCTGTTACACCGGTAATGGCAAGTAAAAATGAAAATGATGAAGTAAATCCTTACGGAAAATACAGAGAAAAAATCTATAATAGAAATAGATATACAAAAGATGCAAAAAACCCTACAAAAGGTGAACTTAAACACACACCTGAAATTAAAATAGGCAAAAAAGACGCAAAAGGATACACATTAGTTGAAATCACTATAGGTCAGGAAGGTATCATCCATCCAAGCAGCGAAGCTCACTGGATTGATTTTATCGAACTTGATGCGGACGCTAAACTTGTGGCAAGAACACTTTTTGAACCGGGCAAAGCTATGGGATACGTAGCATACAAAGTTAAACTTGACGGTGTTAAAAAATTGACTGCAAGAGAAGGATGTAACAAACATGGGATCTGGGAATATACAATTAATCTTTAATTCCCTCTCTTTTGTTTTTTAAAAACAACAATAGTGTCTGTCACTTTAGTCTATAATCAAAGAAATTATCTTTTTTTGATAATATCTTTGATTTTATTTAATTTATCAGTTTTTATAATGCATTTTTCAACACTGCAAAGCTCATAATTTTCACCCTTTTTAATTTCAATATACGGATATTCCCAATTTACACATTCAGGTTCACTCATACTTATTACATATGTACCGTAATGTTGCATAAAATACGCCTTGGTTATTGTCGGATAATAAAGAGGATATTTCTGGATAAAATAACTTCCCGAGTCAATAATTTCTTTTCCCTTTTCAAACAAACCGATATCATACGTAAGCGTTGCAAGTCTGATATAATCAACCGCCAAAACACTTAACGATGAAGCATAAGCGCTGTCACTGAAATCCGCTTCTATATCTTTTGACGAGTTCATATACCATCTGTTTTTATAAAACTTCTCTTTAGCATCATTAATCAGATCTTTTGCAAAATACAGATAATTTTCATCAAAGCTTTGCTCATATGCATCAATTAAAGCATTTACAAGATATGCGTAATCTTCAAGAAGAGCTTTTGTTTTGGCGTTTTCGTTTTTGTTGTAGGAGTGATAAAGCGTATTGTTTATATACATTTTTTCAATTAACTCATCAAGTGTTTTAAAGCCTTCTGTTTTATACTTTTCATCCAAGCACCCCGCTTTTAAAAGGGCGCTTACCATCATTGCGTTCCATGCCGTTATTTTTTTGGTGTCTATAAAAGGAAACTCCCTTTTGCTTCTGATTTCGCGCAGAATTTTTAACGCTTTTTTGTAATTTTCGGGTTTTTCTCCGTTTAAAGTCGGGTTGTTTTTAGAATTGAAATTACCGTATTTTTTAATACCGAAATATTCCATAAGCTCTTGGGCGTTTTCAAGATTTTTAAACGCATTTTTAACCTCCTCGTACGTATAGACGAAATACGCCCCCTCTTTTCCTTCACTCTCCGCATTGCTCGCACTGAAAAAAAGGAAATTTTCATCCCTGTATCTTTTGATCATTTCATCAAGACTTCTGAAAGCCGCTTCCCTGTAAAGAGGATTTTCGGTAATTTCATACATTCTTAAATACTCATACGGAAGGTTTGCGTTGTTGTAAAGCATCTTTTCAAAATGAGGCACTTCCCATTTTGCGTCGGTCGAATATCTGTAAAATCCGCCTTCTACCTGATCAAAAATCCCTCCTTTTGCCATTTTTTCAAACGTAATATTTAAAAGATCCAAAACATGAGCATTACCGCTTAATTCATACACGTCGATCAAAAGATCCAGACTGCTCTCCATAGGGAATTTCGGAGCTCCTTTCATACCTCCGTATTTCATATCAAAACTTTTAAGCGCCTCTGAGATTACTTTTTCGAGTATGTCGTCAGATATTTTTACTTTTTCAAAACTTTTTGAGTTTTTTAAATACTCTTTTAAATTTTCGGCAATATTTTCAATTTTTTGAGGATTGTTTTGCCAATCGTTTACTATTGAAGCAAGTATCTCTTTAAGTCCCGGACCCAACTGTGAAAAATGCGGAGGAATATACGTAGCCGAATAAAACACATCCCCTTTTGGAGTCATTATAATAGTAAGAGGCCAGCCTCCGGCACGATTGTGCATAATCTGATAGATCTTTTGGTATTTTTTGTCAATGTCGGGATGTTCTTCCCTGTCTACTTTTATACTTACGAAATATTTGTTTAGAATATCCGCAATTTCTTCATTTTCAAAACTCTCCCTCTCCATTACATGGCACCAGTGGCATGTAGAATATCCAATAGATAAAAATATAAGCCTGTTTTCTTTTTTCGCTTTTTCAAACGCTTCATCACCCCACGGATACCAGTCTACGGGATTGTCGGCATGCTGTAAAAGGTACGGACTGTCGCTAAGTTTCAAATGATTTGCCATTGTTAATACTCCTAATAAAAAAACTATTATAAATTTCATTTATTTCCTTATAACATAAAAGATAATTTTTGTCCAATTTTAACATAAAAACAAATCCTTCTTATATGCTATAATTTCAATAAAAAAGGATACATTATGTCTAAAAAAAGAGTTGCGATAAACGGCCTTGGTAGAATCGGTAAAATGGTTTTATGGCATTATGTAGAAACTAAACCTGAAAACATCGAAATAGTAGTGGCAAACGGTGGTAGCGGAACCCCTGAAGATTTGGCTTACATGCTAAAATTCGACTCAGTACATGGTAAATTTCCAGCAAGTGTGGAATATACCGATAACTCATTAATAGTTGACGGTAAAGAAATAGCGATTGTCAGCGAAAGAGACCCTGCTAAACTTCCATGGAAAGAGATGAATATAGACATCGTTCTTGAAGCTACCGGTAAATTTACTAAAAGAGACGATGCAGCGAAACACATTGAAGCAGGAGCAAAAAAAGTAATTATCACGGCTCCCGGAAAAGAAGTTGATAAAACTATCGTTCTTGGTGTAAACCATGACGAATACGATCCTGCCAACCATCACGTAATTTCAAATGCATCATGTACAACAAACTCACTTGCACCTGCAATGAAAGTGCTTGAAGAAGTTTTCGGAGTTGAGAGCGCACTAATTACAACAGTTCATTCATATACTTCAAGCCAGGTTACAATCGACAGAAAAAAACCTGGCAAACACAGAAGAGGAAGAGCTGCAGCGGTTAACATCATTCCGACTACAACAGGTGCGGCAAAAGCTACTACGGAAGTAATACCTGCACTTAAAGGTAAAATGAACGCAATGGCTCTAAGAGTCCCTACACCTGACGGAGCGGTTACGGATATATCTGTCGTACTTAAAAAAGAAGCAAGTGCGGAAGAAATCAACAAAGCATTTGAAGATTACGCAAACAACCAATTAAAAGGCGTTTTGGAAATTACATACGACGAAGTAGTATCAACTGATATTTTAGGAAATCCTCATTCAAGTATTATAGACGGTCTTTCAACAATGGTTGTAGACGGTAACAAAGCAAAAATACTTGCATGGTATGATAACGAATTCGGATATGCCAGAAGAGTTTTAGAACTTGCTCAAATGGTAGCTGAAAAACTATAAAAAAGTTGTTAAGGTTTAAATCTGTGAGGTTTAAAACAACCTCAACCGACCTTAACTGACTTTTACTTATTTTTCACTTTTTAATATTTTATTTATATATCCGCTGCTTACACCTAAATATCTTGCAATTTCAGTATATTTGTATCCTGCTTCCTTAGCGGCTAAGATAGCATCTTTTTTCTCATCGTACTCTTCAAAAAAGTCACTTATTTTTTTACGTATTACTTTAAGCTCGCCGTCAACTTTAATAATTCTCGGTTCATTGTATATCTCTTCAAGTTCAAACTTTTCAAGAGGTTTATTAAGCCATTCTATATACTCTTCAAGTGGCTTTTGGAAAATCATACTGCCCTGTATAATGTCGTTAAATTTATTCTTTTTAAGTCTGAGAGCAAGAGATTGATAATCATAATCTTTTATATCATCCACAAGCCCCAAAGCCAAAGCGTTTCTTTCGATATATTTAATAACTTTCCAGCTGTGATTGTCGTCAAACATCATATAACTCTCAAATCTTCCTTTCCATAAATGCCCCACTCTTCCCGTTTTATAGTTATACCATGCAGCATATGCGGAATTTAAAAACCTCATTGCTTCACTAAGATTCGGAAGTGTCGTCTCAAGCAGAATATGATAATGATTAGGAAGAATTGTAAATGCGTGAAAAATCACTTTATAATCATATTTCGTTTTAAGCATCAGCTCCATAAATTTGAAAAAATCCTCTTTTTCATTAAAAATTTCCGCTCCGTTTACACCTCTGTTTACTATATGATAAAACCCGGGATCGTTTACTCTTGGTTTTCTTGCCATATTTTCTCCTTAATAAAATGTAATAAAAATCGACTGTCACCATTTTAATTCGAGTGCCAGACACTTGATATTCGAATTATAACATATTGCTTTTCTTTGATACAATAGCGGATTATAAAAACCGAAAACGAAATACGGAGGCCATATGAAAATTGCCATCTTAGACGACAGTAAAACGTTTTTAAGTTATATCGGTAAAATGTTAAAAAAATTGGATTTAGATGAGATATATACTTTCACAAAATCTAAAGATTTTTATGATTTTATTTCTGAAAACACCAACATAGATGCCGTTTTTATTGATTACCATTTAGAAGAAACAGATGGCTTTGACGTGCTTGAAAATATCAAACAAACTCTTCCAAACACATATAAAATAATGATTACCTCCGATTCTTCTTTGGAATTAAAAGAAAAAGCTTTGAATTTAGGTTTTGATACTTTTTTAGAAAAAAACATTGCTTTTGCCGATTTGCAGGCATTGATAAACATGATAAAAACCTTACGTAAATATATAAAAAAAGAGATAGAAAAAAAAGAAGCTTTTAAAAAAATACTAAGCTATAAAGAATATCAGGAAAAAATAATTCACCAAAAACAAAACAAAATAATGAAAAACGAACTTGAAATGTTTTTTGATGAAAATTTTTTATTTGAAACATATTTTAAACCAAAAGACTTGCTAACCGGAGATACTGTATACACTAAAAAGATATCGAAAAACGAATATTTTATAGGACTTATAGACGCTATGGGCAAAGGTTTGGGAGCTTCACTCACATCGTTTAACGCACTGTCATTTTTAAAACATTCTATCAATAAAGCTGTGGAATACAATGATTTTAATTTTGAGAAACTAAATAAGGATTTTATTAATTATGTAAAAACAATTTTATTGGAAAACGAAATTTTATCAGCAACACTCGTATATATTCAAAACGGGAAAATGCATTATGCAAATTTTGGAAACCCTCCCATTTTAACATCCTCCGCAATTTTGGGAGCGAATAATTACCCTATAAGATATTCAACTGAAGATATTCAAATCGATACCGTAAAAATGGAAAATAAAATTTTAATATCGAGCGACGGAATATTTGAATCCCCTTATGATGAAACGATTTATTTTAAAAGGTTAAAAGAAATTTTTCCAAAAATAACCTTTCTAAAAGAAATAATGGAAGATTTTTATGCAAAATCAAAACAAATAGATGACACATGTCTTGTGTTCATTACCAAAGAAAACAAAAACTTCCAAACAATTTTTGAAGACAAGTTGTTACTTCAAAAAGAACAAATAGATAATTTTTTACAAAAGCTTTATATTCAAAACATTCCTAACATAGAACAAATACATTTAATTTTACACGAAATTCTTACCAATACATACGAACACGCCGTACTTGAAGTGGGTAACAAAGAAAATATTAATGAGACGAATGACTTTTCAAAAAAATTTGATGAAAAAAGAAAAATTTTCGCTAAAATTAAATTAAGCAAAAATGAAAAATGGCTTAAAATTGAATATCAAGACGACTCGGAAGGTTTTGATGTTCAAAAAATAAAAGACGCTTATTACAAAAAATACCATGGGAGAGGTATCAAAATAATAAAACATCTCTCATATGGTTTGTTTTTTAATGAAAAAGGGACTTCTATCAAAATTTTCTTAAAGGCTTAACAATGAATTTGGAAATTGAAGGAAATGTAATCAATATTAATTCTCCGGTTGTAACTATAACCGATGTAGAAAAATTACTTCAAATTTTAAGAAGTAAAGAAACTGAGCCCCAAATAATTTTAAATATAAAATCGTTCTCACTTCCGTCAAGTATTATCGGAGAGCTTTTAAGACTTAATGACAAAGGTGTAGCCGTACTGATTAATGTGTATGACAGCACACTTTTTGAATTGCTCGAAGCGCTTAAATTAACAAATAAATTTAAAATAAGGAAAGTTTAATGCATTCGATCATAAAAGATTTTAATGTCAAATTATTAGGCATAAATATATTAACAAGTTTTATATTATTACTATATACATATTTTACGGCTCCAAATGAATTTTTATCAACTGCTGCAGAACATTTAATTATTGCAATAGTAATACAAACCGCAGCTTATTATCTATTAAAATATTATGTAATTGCTCCAATCGAAGAGTACATTTCAATTTCAAAAGAATTAAGCGAAGGTGACGGGGATTTAACAAAACAAATACAAATAAAACAACAAAATGAAATAAAACTTGCTGCGGATTATATTAATAAATTTATCAATAATGTAAGAGAAGTTATAATTGATATTAAAAAATCAAGCAATATTGTCTCGAAAAACACTAAAGAACTTGAAACAATTATTAAAAACCTTAAAGAAACAATTCATCAAACAGATATTGAAGCCGGAGAAATTTCCAAAATATCTGATACTCTTTCAAAACATTTGGACAAAACCGAGGCTTCAGTTGCATCAACAACAAACACTTTGATTAAAACTGCGGAATTTTTAGAAAGTTTTAGTAACTCTTTAATAGAAACAACAAACGAAATCATTCAAATAAACTCGAAAGAAAAAGAATTAAATGAGCTGCTACACAATCTAAACTCACAAACTGAAGAAATTAAAAATGTTTTAAAAATCATCTCAAGCATAACAGAACAAACTGAACTTTTAGCATTAAACGCAGCAATTGAAGCGGCACGTGCAGGTGAACATGGGAGAGGTTTTGCCGTAGTTGCGGATGAAGTTAGAAAGCTTGCGGAAGAAAGTGCCAATTCACTGGTAAATATAGAAACAATCATTAAAAATATTACCCAAACAATAGATTTAACATCCAATGAAATTAATAAAAATTCCGAAAAAATGAATATATTAGCTTCTCATACAAACAATATTAAAGAACAGCTTGAACAAATTTTAAAAATGAATAAAGACAATATTTCTTTCGCCAAAGACGCTACCAAAAATGTAACTATTATGGCTTTTGAAGCAAAACAGCTTATGACACATACGGAAAAACTTACCGATATATCAACTAAGAATGTCTCTATCGCCAATTCTATTACTAAAATTACACAAATGCTCAAAGACACTTTCGAAAAACTTCAAAAAGAAGTTTCAAGATTCAAAGTGTAAACACGCAAACTTGTATTCACAATATTTACACTTATCTTTCTCTTCCGCTCTTTTTGTAATATATTCAATCGAATCTATTTTTTCTTCAAGTTTTTTAATAGCGGGATCCACTTTTATAAGCTGAGATGTATTTATATCCCAAAAATAAATTTCGGCATCAGGCATCAGGTATTTATAAAACTCGGCTTGAGTTAAATCTTTTAAATAATCTTGTTTTGATGATGTTTTATAATCATATATTTTATTGCCTATAATTCTGTCTGCCCTTGCTTGGAGTAAGAAGTTTTTGTATTTCTTATTCGGCAGAGAAACCTCCGTATAAACTTTATCACTCAGTTCTTCAAAATCCCTGTAGGCAAACTGTTTAATTTTTTCATCCCAGTTTGATTTTATTTCGAAATACTCTTTTTTGGAAACGTTACTGAGTAGTTTTTGCATTATTCGGTTGTAATAATCTTCGGGAGATCTCGGTTTTTGCTTTAAAACTTCCTGCAATACGTTATGCAGCTTACTTCCGAAATACTCTTTTTCATCGTCGTTTTTAATATTCAAAACATATGAAAAATAATATTTCATCGGACACTCAAGCAGTGTTTTTAATTTGGTAGGTGTTAAAATTTCAGGCTTTTCAAATCTTTCATTATATTCGTAAAAGTTTGGTTTTGATATTTTATATACGGCTTCGCTATAGTATTCATCCCTGTTCTCACCGAAGCTTAGCCCCAGTTCATATAAAAACCTGCTCGGTTCCTTTTCCTCGTTTTTAACATACGCAATTTTTACTTTTTTAGCGTTTAGCAAAATATTGTAATAATAGTTTTTTTGCAAAGATTCTTTGTCTTTTCTTGTAGGAAGCAATGCGTTTTTTCTGATTATAGAATTTAAAAAGTAATCTTTATCGCTTACATTCGGAACATACTCGTCGTTAAAATCAACAATAACCGCACCTTCGTATTTCATTCCCCTGCTCTCAAGCACACCCATAACGGTAACTTTTCCACCAGCTACGTCGTCAAACGTCAGATTTTTAAATCTTTCAAGCAGAAAATGGAGTATCTCTTCTTTTGAAAAATTTTTAAGCTCGTTTAACCTTGAGATTTTATATATTTCTTCGTCTAACAGTTTTCTATCTTTCATATTTGAGTTTTTAAGCACGAAGTTTAATATTTCATTAAAGTCGTTAATTTTTTCAAATTCTTTTATTTTTTCTTTTGCTTTTTTAAAAGAAACTTCGTCTTTTTCACTCAGATACTTATAAATAGCCTCAAGCAATATATAAATATCCGATTTGACAAAGCTATCACCCATAGCGAAATTGAGATTATTATGAATATCCAAAACCCTCAAATATTCGCTAAAACTCTCATCCGGCAAAATAACCGCAATATTTTCAGGTTTTATGCCCTCTTGTATCATCTCTTCAATACTCGCAAACACAAAAGAAGCTTCGTTTATCCTGCTGGAAAAATGCTCTGTTTCTATATTTTTCGGAGTATTCAAAGGTTTATATTCAATCACATTGTTTTTATGCAGATCAAACCTGTATTCACCCTCTTTAAAATCACCGAACATTTTTGAAATAAGTGTTTTATTAAAAGGTGTAACCCTAAAATTTATTTCAACCTCAACAGGAATATTCTTTATAATCTCCAAATCAAGCTTGGGCAAATACCCGCTTAAAAATATTTCAACCCTGCTTAAATCTTTAAAAAATTTCTCGTTTATTTCATAATCATCCATTGTGGTTTTATCATACAAACCATCCTTTTGAAGAAGCGATTTATATTCATAATAAAGATTTTTCAAAACTTCCAAGTGCTCTGCATATTCCAGATACGTATCGGCAAGCTCAATATCTTCAATTCTTCTTTTTTCCAAAAATATTTCGTTAAAAAAAGAAAGTACAAACTCGCTGTTTTTAAAAAAATTCAAAAAGTCTTTCTTAAGTCCCAATTTTTCTATATTTATTTTTTCAAGCGCTTTATATAGATAAATCTTTTTTAAATCGTTATCAATCAAAGAAGAGTTTTTAACTATTATACATTTGTCTAAAAATTCCCCTATTGTTGTTAATTTCGGTAAAAACCGGTTATTGTGGTTTTTTACGAATTCTCTGATTTCTCTTTTGGTGCTGAAAACTTTTAAAATCATATTCTCTCAACTCTTATAATTCTGTTGCCGTCTAACACTACTCTCACCCTGTCGCCAGGCTGAATATTCACGCCTTTTACTATAGCTACGATATTTCTTCCGTCATCAAGTCTAATATAAAGTTCCTCTCCATTGGCTTTATCCGCCTGATACCCTACATATGCCCCGGTCAATCCGCCTATAAGAGTCGTTAATACGTTACCCTTTCCGTTACCGAAAAGACTTCCAAGTACCGTACCCGCAACTGCCCCCGTCATAACTCCGCTGCCATCGTCTTTAATAATGACTTTTTTTACACTTTCCACTTTACCGGTTTTATACGTATACATAACATTTACATCACTAAGAGCCACTTCATTTGAATTGTACATTTGAGTACACCCCGTAAAAAGTAATCCTCCAAGTCCGATCGCCAATATAATTTTTCTCATACCATACCTTTTTTATTAGTATTATACATTATTGAATATTAAATAAATTTGAAATATAAATCTCCACCTTTTTACACAATAAAAATATTTTTTTCATTTTTCACTTATTTTTAACCCATTTAATGTATTATAAAATAAAAAAAGAGGTAAATATGCAGGTACTTCAAAATATCAAACAAGAAATATCAAAAGTTATAATAGGCCACGAGCATTTAATAGATTCCATGCTGATTTCATTAATAACGGGCGGCCATTTATTGGTTGAAGGTGTTCCGGGAATTGCGAAAACAAAAAGTGTTTTAACATTGGCAAAAACGATAGGACTTGATTTTAAAAGAGTTCAGTTTACTCCGGATTTGCTTCCGAGCGATATTACGGGAATTGAAATTTACAATCCTAAAACAAATGAATTTGAAATAAAAAAAGGTCCCGTTTTTACAAACCTGCTTTTAGCGGATGAAATCAACAGAGCCCCGGCAAAAGTCCAAAGTGCGCTTTTGGAAGTCATGCAGGAGATGCAGGTTACTATCGCAAACGAAACATTTAAACTGACCCCTCCTTTTTTGGTTATAGCCACACAAAATCCGATTGAACAGGAAGGTACTTATCCTCTTCCCGAAGCACAGCTTGACAGGTTTATTATGAAAATAAACGTAACGTATAACACTTTAGAAGAAGAAATTTTAATAGTAAAAGCGCAAAACTCGCAAGAACCGGAGCAAGTCGCAACGATAGAAGATATTTTAAACCTGCAAAAACAGTTAAACAACATTCATATGGATGAAGAACTTTTAAAATATATCGCCAAAATAACTCACGCAACAAGAGAACCTCAAAAATACGGTGTAGAAACCGCAGAATATATAGAATACGGAGCAAGTCCGAGAGCCACGATAGCCATGTACAACTGCTCCAAAGCATACGCCATGATACAAAATAAAGACTATGTAACCCCGCTTGATATTATAAAAGTGGCAAAAGACGTTTTAAGACACAGAATTATTTTAAATTATAAAGCGGAAATCGACGAAGTAACAGTAGATAAAGTAATCAACGACGTAATCAAGGCGATTGACATACCATGAAAACAAACGCGATAATAATCAAAACAAAAAAAAGAATTTTCGGAAACCTGCTTGGGAGAAACCTGTCCAAATTCAAAGGTAGCGGCCTTGATTTTAAAGAATTCAGGGAATACGTATACGGAGAAGATTCTAAAAAAATCGACTGGAAAGTATCCGCTAAAATAAATAAACCTCTTGTAAAAGAATACGACGAAGAGAGGGAACTTAGAATCATCATTGCCGTTTTAAAAAGCGGAACACTCTATTTCGGAAGCAGAAAACTAAAAACAGAACTGATTGCGGAAATCATCGCCACTTTGGGAATAGCCGCACTTGAAGAAGACAATAAAATAGAATGCCTCTTTCTTGGAAAAAACAAAAAAATTTTCAAACCCACCAAAAACAAAAAAAGCGTATATTCTTTCGTGGAATATACATTAAAAACCGAATATTTAGAAGAGGACTACACACAAAAAGATATCGATTTTTTAAACAGTTTTAAAAAGTCCCTTCTTTTCATAATCGGGGATTTTTTAAAGCCTGTTGAAATTAATACGCTAAAACACGAAACATACATAATAAACGTAAGAGACAGATTTGAAGAAGACCCTAAATTCAAAGGATATACGGAAATAGTCGACCCTGTCAATTTAAATTCCATAAACGTTAATTTTACAAATTCAACCGTTAAAAAATTAAAAAAACATATCAATAAAATAGATAAGGCTCTTATAACACAGTGTAAAAAACATAAAATCCCTTATACAAAAATTTATACCGATGAAGAGCCTATTCATAAACTAATAAAGCTCGTGAGGTAAAGATGGATCTTCTAAAACAACTAAAAGATATAAAACCGAATGCGGAAATTATAGATTATCAGTTTTATATTTTTATTTTTTTAGCGGTTTTGGCTTTTGTTTTGATAATTTATTTAATTTTTAAATTTTTCAAAAACAAAAGACCAAACCCTTATTTAATAAAATTAAAAAACCTTGATTTTTCCGATTCTAAAAAAACGGCCTACGGATTTACCGAATACGCCAAATATTTCCTTAACGACGAAAACAGAAAGTTTTATGAAGAAATAGTAAAAGAGCTTGAAAAATACAAATACAAACCGAAAGTGGATAACTTGGAGAGTGAAACAATCAACAAAATAAAAAAATTTATCGGGGATTTAAAATGAGCTTCGAATATCCTCTGTTTTTAATAATTCCTGTTTTATATTTAATATTAAAATATTTTTTCAGCTCCGAAGATGACAGAATCATTTTTCCAAACGCTCATATTTTTCAAAAATCCAAAAACAGGTTTTCTCTTTTGGAATTTTTTATTATTTTCTTTTTATCCGTAGCTTTAGCATCTCCGGTAAAAAGTAAAATCATCACAAACACCCATAAAAAAGGTTACAATATCGTAATAGACCTTGATACAAGCGGATCTATGGCCGAATTTAACAAAATCGACGCGGCTAAAGCCGTGAGTTTGGATTTCGCCAAAAAAAGAAAAAACGACGCGTTGGGACTTGTCGTTTTCGGGAATATCGCATACATAGCATCGCCCCTTACATTTGATAAAAAAACGTTTGAAGATATATTAAAAAGAATTTACGTATCAATCGCCGGAGGAAAAACCGCCATATACGATGCGCTCTTTTTATCATCAAACCTTTTTAAAAACGCAAACGGTGAAAAAATAATAATTTTACTTACAGACGGAATGGACAATATGAGTATTACACCTCTTGATGTGGTAATAAAAAAACTAAAAAAAGAGCATATAAAGGTTTACTCAATAGCAATCGGTGGAGATGCGGATTTGAGTGTACTTAAAAAAATATCGAAAGAAACAAACGGTAAATTTTATATAGCATCTTCACTTGAGGATTTGAAAAAAATTTACAGCGATATCAATAAACTGACAAAATCCAATATAAAATCAAATATACAGATATTAAACGAATACTATTTTTCCTATCCACTGTTTTTAGCACTGATACTGTTTTTGATATATCTATACCAATATAGGAAAAACATATGGAATTTCTAAATTTATATGCGTTTTTAGCATTTTTGGCAATACCTGTTTTCTTTTTGGTAAAAAGTAAAAACCTTCCTTTTTCAAAAGAAGTGGCAAAAAAAATTGTCCTAAAAGGTAAAATATCCAAAAAAATTAAATTTTATTTATTGATTGCAGGCTATGTTTTATTCGTTTTGGCTCTGGCAAGACCTATTATAAACAACGGATACATTACCATCAAAGCCCCTGTGCAAAATCTTGTAATATCACTGGATATAAGTCTTGAAATGGATAAAAAAGACTTGTACCCGAACAGACTTGAATTCGCCAAAACAAAAATCAAAACACTTCTTAAACTTTTAAACGCACAAAACACGGCTTTGATTTTATTTGATAAAAACTCATACCTGATATCGCCTCCGACCAAAGATTACTCTTCTCTTGCGTATCTTCTTGACCATACAGACGTAAAAGATTTAAAAAGAACGCCCACAAGCGATATCGAAAACATGATAGCGTCTGCTAAAAATTTGGTTAAAAATCCGAAAATCGTTATTTTTACTTCCAATCCGTATATACCTAAAAGTAACAATATTTTCGTATATTTCTGTTCAAAACAGCCTTTAGAGGGTGAAAATATATTTAATGCAAGTTATTCAAACGAAAATCTTAAACAGTTAGCCAAATTGTTAAACGCCAGCAAAAGTAAAGAAATCAAAATCAAAGACAAAACCGAACTTTTCTATTATCCTTTGGCAATGGGTATCCTGATTTTATTTTTTGTGATATTCTTTCCAATTAGGAGAATCAAATGAAAAAACTTTTGATATTTTTATTTGTTGTAAATCTGTTTGCTTTTGATTATTTTACGATTAAAAAAGCGGATGAATTTTATAAAAACAAACAATATCTCCTCGCAGCCGAAGAATATTTGAAACTAAATTCACAAAAAGCCCTTTACAATGCCGCAAACGCATACTATAAAGCCGGAAGATACAAAAAGGCCATCGCTCTTTACAATAAAATTAACAAAAAAGATTTACAATTTCAAAAATATTATAATCTCGGAAACGCTTATGCACTTAGCGGAGAATATATAAAAGCAATCGAATCATATAAAAAAGCGCTTAAAATAAAAAAAGACAAAGATGCCGAATATAACTTAAAAGTTATTGAAAAATTATTGAAAAAGCAAAAAAATAAAAACAAACAAAACAAAAACAACAAACAAAATAAAAAGAACACCAAAAACGGCAATAAAAAACAAAACAACAAAAAACAGAACAAAAAAAATAAACAGCAAAACAACAAACAGAATAACCAAAACAAAAATCAAAACAAGCAAAACAAAAAAACAGATAAAAAACAAAACAACAGCAAAGATGAAAAAGCGAATAAAAACAAAAAACCTTTCAATAAAAAAATAGAAAAAAAAGAATTCGTAAAAACAAAAGAAACAAACACAAGCGATATCAGAATGAAATTTTACGAAAAACAGATAAAATCTCTTAAATTCAATACATTGCTAATACCACTTAAAGGAAACGAATGAAAAAATTATTTTTACTTTTAATACCAATATTTATACTGGCTTTTGTAAATGTACATGTTAATAAAAAAACCGTATATCCGGGTGAAGAAGTTGTTTTTACTATCGAAGCTGCCGGTAACGATATAAAATTCCCTTCCATTAAAGATATTGAAGGATTCCGTGTACAAGGAACCGCAGTAACTCAAAACATTATGATTCTTAACGGAAATATGCAAAAAAGCGTTTCAAAAAGCTATATATTTTTTCCGACAAAAAGTGTAACGATTCCTTCGTTTGATGTAGAAGTTGACGGTAAAACATACAAAACAAAACCCGTAAAAATAACCGTTACAAAACCTAAAGAGAGTAAAAACGGAGATTTTAAACTAAAATTATCGGTAAATAAAACAAAGGTTTACATAGGAGAGCCGGTAATATTCAATATTCAGTTTTTCCAAAAAGAAGGCACATCTCCGCAAAGTATAGAAATACAAAAACCGAACTTTAATGATTTTATTACAAAACAGATTTCAAAAAAAGAATACGCCAAAGACGGATTTAACGTAACACAATATTCTTTTTTACTTATTCCACAAAAAGCCGGAAATTATAAAATAGGACCTATATTGGCGAAAGTGGGATATTTAAGTAAAGAAACACCTTTTAACGATCCGTTTTTTAATCTTGTAACGGCATCGTTAAAGTATACAAACATATTTTCAAACGAAGTCGACATTAATGTATCGGCAATACCTCAAAATAGTGTATATGGAAAATTTAAAGCAAAATTCAGTGCTGATACAACGGAAGTTCAGGCCAACGAACCGGTAAAAATAACGCTTACAATAAAAGGTTGCGGAGACTTTTATGACTTACCGGATTTTAAACTCAACATTCCAAAAGCAACTATATATGAAAATTCCCCGAACATAAAAACTTATATAAAAAACGGCAAACTTTGCGGTACATACACAAAAGAATTCACTGTAGTTTCAAATAATGACATAGTCATATCTCCGATTGAATTTAAAGCATTTGACGGAAAATTATATGATGTAAAAACAAATAAACTTTTTATTACTGTACATAACAAAAACATTAAAAAAAATATCGTTCAAAAAGAAATTAAACAAAAAATAATTTATAAAACTAAAACAAATTATATTATGATGATTCTTATTTTTGTTATAGGAATAATTGTAGGAATATTGTTTACCTATCTAATTAAGCTGAAATTACCCGGAAACGACGATTTGATTAGAAAAATCAAAAAAGCAAACGAAAAAGAACTGTTTAATATTCTGTTGGAATACTCTTATAATCCTGAAATAGAAAAAATCTTAAAAGATTTAGAAGAAAACATTTACAACAACAAACAAAATAAAATTAATAAAAAAGAAATAATTAAAATAATCAAAAGAATAATAAAAAAATAATTTTTCCCATTTTTTGGCCTCTTTTCTCTTGACATGAAATAATTTTTTACCTATAATTTCAGTCCACAACGACAAGTTGTGAAAGAAAAGCTGACCCGTTAGCTCAGTCGGTAGAGCATCTGCCTTTTAAGCAGAGGGCCGTTGGTTCGAATCCAACACGGGTCACCATCTGTCCCCTTCGTCTAGGGGTCTAGGACACCGCCCTTTCACGGCGGCGACAGGGGTTCAAATCCCCTAGGGGACGCCATTAAAGTCTTAGACCATGGTCGCTTAGCTCAGTTGGGAGAGCACCAGCCTTACAAGCTGGGGGTCGCAGGTTCGAGCCCTGCAGCGACCACCATTAAATGTGGAGCCGTAGTTTAGCTGGTTAGAATGCCGGCCTGTCACGCCGGAGGTCGCGGGTTCGAGTCCCGTCGGCTCCGCCATTTAATTTTACACACTTCAGTGTCTGTCACCATTTTCTTGAATTATTAACTTTCCAATCCTTAACACAATAGTATGATTTCTGCCGTACTTTATATCTCTTTTAATATGTTGTTTTTTCATACACAAACTACTGAAACTGTTGTTTTTATGTATATTCGTAACAGGATTTATAAATGATTTTTATAACTTACATAATTACTCCTAATTTAAGCAATGTTTAAGAAATAAATGATATATTTCTAATTACAAATACTAATTAAAAAGGAGCTAGTATGGCAGTAAAAATTACTGATACTTGTATTAACTGTGGGGCATGTCTTGACGAATGTCCAGTAGAAGCAATCGTAGATGATAGCGAAAACCCAACTGGTGAAGAAATTTACTACGTATATCCTGATAAATGTGTTGAATGTGTAGGATATTATGACGAACCTGCATGTGCAGCTGCATGTCCAACTGAGGGATGTATTGTATGGGATGAGTGTAAAGAAGGACAAACTTGTGCAGAAAATAGAGGTGAACCAGGAGAACCTGTAATCGAATAATCCTTTCACCCTCTTCTTTTTTCTTCAAATTTTGATATAATTCCTCTCTAAAAACTCAAGGAGAGAAAATATGGAAAAAACTCTTTCAATTATTAAACCGGATGCTGTAGCTAAAAATGTTATTGGTAAAATTATTGACAGATTCGAAAGCAACGGGCTTAGAATAGCTGCAATGAAAAAAAATTAAATTAACAAAAGAAGATGCAGGTAAGTTTTACGAAGTTCACAAAGAAAGACCATTTTACAATGATTTATGCGAATATATGAGCAGTGGTCCTGTTGTAGTTATGGTTCTTGAAGGTGAAAACGCTGTAGCTAAAAACAGAGAGTTAATGGGAGCTACAAACCCTAAAGAAGCAGCACCTGGTACAATCAGAGCGGATTTTGCAGAAAGTATTGAAGCAAATGCTGTTCACGGAAGTGATTCACTTGAAAATGCAAAAAAAGAAATCGCATTTTTCTTTGCTGAGAGGGAGATTGTATAATTGGAAATTAATAAAAGTTTCCAAGGGCTGGAGTTAAAAGCCAAAAGCAATAAGTTAAAAGACGGTACATTTATTATTGAAGGAAAACTTCAGGGAAATGTTGAAGTTGAGTGTATTAAATGTTTAAAAACGTTTAATAGAGAAGTGAATGAAGATGTTAAATTTAAAATTGTCAAACCGCCTTACAAAGGCTTTGATGAAGAGTATGATATAATCGAAATGGAAAAATTTGATCCGACAGAGCTGTTAAAAAGCGAAGTTGAATCAATAAAAAACGATTATAATATATGTAATGAATGTAAAACTGAAGAATTTAACAAAGAATTTTAAGGAGAAACAATGGCAGTTCCAAAGAGAAGAAACTCTAAAACAAGAGGAGCGAAGAGAAGAACACATTACAAAATCAAACTAAGTTCTGTAATTAAATGTTCAAACTGTGGTGCTTACAAAAGACCTCACAGAGTATGCCCAAGCTGCGGTGAGTATTAATGAGAATAGCAATTGATGCGATGGGTGGGGACTTCGGTCCTGCGCCAATTATTGAAGGTGTTGCAAGAGCACTTGAAAAAAAAGATTTCACACCTTATTTAGTAGGTAAAGAAGAGATAATAAAAGAATTATTACCTAAAAAATACCACTCACGTGTTAGATTTATAAATAGTGACGACGTTATAGGAATGCATGAAAGTGCAACAGAAGCATTAAAAAGAAAAGAATCCACTATTTATAAGTCTATCGAACTTTTAAAATCAGGGGAAGTAGAAGGGGTTGTTTCTGCGGGTCATAGTGGTGCAAGTATGAGCTTAGCTACTCTCAGACTCGGAAGAATCAAAGGTATCAAAAGACCTGCAATCGTTACATTTATGCCTACAATAAAGAAAAAATATTCTCTTGTTCTTGATGTAGGAGCAAATGTTGACTGTGATGCTTATAATTTATATCAATTCGCTTTAATGGGTGAAGTATACGCTAAAGTGGTTTTAAACACTCCAAACCCTAAAATCGGTCTTTTAAGTAACGGTGAAGAAAAAAGTAAAGGTAACTCTGTTACAAAAGAAGCATATACGCTTATGGAAAATTTTGACAACTTTATAGGAAATGTAGAAGGCGGTGATATTTTCAAAGGTGATGTTGATGTTATCGTAACAGACGGTTTTATAGGTAATATTGTACTGAAAACCAGTGAAGGTGTAGCAGACACCATCGGAAAACTATTAAAGAAGAAATAAGAAATTCAGGTATATTACAAAAAATAGGCGCTCTTCTTTTAAAACCTGTATTCAAAGGTCTTAAAAAAGCAACTGATTATGCTGAGTACGGAGGTGCTCCGTTACTCGGAGTAAACGGATGTGTTATAATTAGTCACGGAAAAAGTAACTCAAAAGCAATAAAAAATGCAATATTTCAAGCCATGAAATATATCGAGAATGATGTTACTAATAAAATACAAGAGTCATTAAAGGTTCATTAATGTTTGCTAAATTCACAAGTATAGGTGCATATGTCCCTGAAAAAATTTTAACAAACAAAGATTTGGAAAAAATAGTAGATACAAACGATGAATGGATTACAAAAAGAACAGGTATCAAAACAAGACATATTGCTGAAGAAGAAGTAACAAGTGATCTTGCATATAAAGCTGCTCTTGACGCACTTAAAAATGCAGATATGAAACCTGAAGATATTGATATGATCATAGTTGCGACTATTACTCCCGATTATTTCACTATGCCTTCAACCGCCTGCGTAGTAGCTGAAAAACTTGGTATCGTAAGGCCGGCTGTTGATATCAGTGCGGCATGTACAGGATTTATATATGCTCTTGCACATGCTAAAGCTTTTATAGAAAGCGGTATGTATAAAAACGTACTTATTATAGGGGCCGAGACACTCAGCAAAATTGTAAACTGGAAAGATAGAACAACATGCGTATTATTCGGTGACGGTGCAGGCGCTGCTATTATTAGTGCAACCGATAACAAAGAAGAAGCTATTATTGATATAGATATAAATGCTGACGGAAAATTTCAAGACTTTTTAATCACTCCTGGAAGAGGTGTTAAACTTGGATGCGATACCGACAGAATTTGGCTTGAAATGAAAGGTAACGAAACATTTAAAGTAGCGGTTAAAACACTTTCACAATCAGTCAGAGATATATTAAACAGAAACAATATGACAAGTGATGATATTGACTGGTTTATTCCTCATCAGGCAAACTACAGGATCATAGACGCTGTTGCAAGAGCAATTAAAATGCCTGAAGAAAAATCTGTGTTAACTGTTCATAAATACGGAAACACATCTTCGGCTTCTATTCCGATGGCAATAAATGATATGTATAAAGTAGGTAAACTAAAAAAAGGCGATATTATGCTTCTCGACGCATTTGGCGGAGGCTTTACCTGGGGAAGTGCTTTAGTCCCTTTCAATTAATTTTTTTTCACAGCTTTCAATAGCCGTTAATACATTGTCTTCAAGTTCAGGCACATGTGAAAAAGCAATTTCAAAAGAAACTTTTATTCCTTCATAATCGGTATTTTCTAATTTTTCTCTTATTCTTCTAACTATTTTATCAGTAATTTCTAAATTATTAAACGTTAAAATTTTAAACCTATAGCCCATACGAAATACAAAATCAATTTCTCTGACACACTCTTTAATTGCATCGGCATAAGTTTTAATTATTTCATTTATTTTTTCCGCTCCATAAAATCCTTCAAGAATATTCATATTTTTAAGTTCGACAAAAATTATGCCCAAAGGTTTATTAAATTCATTATATTCTTCTAACAAAACATCAAAATATTTTTGATTAAAAAGCCCTGTTAACGGATCTTTTATTACAATATCGGCTATTTTTAAACTTAATGTTTTAAAAGAAATTTCTCCTAACAACTCCTCATTTTCATTAACTATTGGTATATGTTTTAATTTATGACTTCTCATAAAATAATATGCATCCAAAATATTTGTTTTTATAGATAACTTTTTAAGCTGTTTCGGGTTTTTATTAATATATTCTTCTATACTCATTGAGAGTAAATTTTTCATAAATATCTCTAACATATCTGTACTTGTAAAAATATATATAGGCTTTTTATTCCTTACGACATAAAATGTTGATGAATCACACTTATACATATAAGCAATCAAATCCGCAAGAGTTTTTTCTTTTAAATCTTCTATATCTTTGTAACAAACCTTTTCAAGATAATTTTTAAGCGTCATTTTTTTGCCTTTATACATTTTGCAATATTTTATTGTAGCATAGTTTTAAACTTTATGCTATAATTTCATCTCAATTCGTAAAAGGAGAAGCTATGCCTAAAATGAAAACAAACAGAGGGGCAGCTAAAAGATTCAAAGTTAAAAAAAGTGGTAAAATTAAAAGAGGTGCGGCATACAGAAGCCATATCCTAACTAAAAAATCACAAAAAAGAAAAAGAAACTTAAGAGCCCCTAAATACGTAGATAGCACAAACATCAAAGCAGTAAGAGAACTACTGGCTATCTAATTTAAGTGAAGAAGCGGCAAAGTAGGCAAAAAGCCTCACGCTATTGTAGCGTCAAGTTGCAAAGTTGCACGCCAAATTGACAAGGAGATAAAATGAGAGTAAAAACAGGAACAGTTAGAAGAAAAAGACATAAAAAAATATTAAAAATGGCAAAAGGCTTCTACAGTGGTAGAAGAAAACACTTTAGAAAAGCTAAAGAACAAGTTGAAAGAAGTTTAGTATACGCTTTTAGAGACAGAAAACAGAAAAAAAGAGATTTCAGAAAATTATGGATTATTAGAATTAATGCGGCTTGTAGATTAAACGATATCAGTTATTCAAGATTTATCAATGGTCTTAAAAAAGCAAATATTGATTTAGATAGAAAAATTCTTGCTGATTTAGCAATGAATGAACCTGAAGTTTTCGCACAAATCGTAGAAAAAGCAAAAGCGGCTTTATAATCCCATATTTTCCCTTTTTGGGGATTATTATAAATCAAATAATATAGTGCCTGTCACCATATAAATTGGGTTGGATTTATTTCTTAGAATTTTTATGTTTAAGCGATTTTTAAACATATTTCATTATTGTTATATAATATTTGTTCCAAGTAAAAAAATTCCGAAATAGTGGAGCAAAAGGTGACAGACACTTTATTAGAGATCTTCAAGGTCCCCAGACACCTGCGGCACAGGATGATAAGAGGTGCTCTGCTCCCTTCCGGGCCTGAAGCGTTGCCTCTTACCACCCTTGCACAGGGCTGAGGATGCGAAATTATATCAAAAATTCATTCTTTTTCCAATAAATCAATCTTTTTTTCCATAATATAATGATATACACTCAGCAAGCCCAAAGCCGGTGCAAAAAGATTTACTAATGGAATAAAATTTAAAAAAACACTTATAATCGAAAAACCCCATATAAATTTATTATTGATAGTTATTTTTTCACCTATTATAGAAAAAACAGTTTCAAATAAAGCATTTTTAATAATAAAAGCCCATAATCCAACAATAATAAAAATATTTAAAAAAGGTACAAATAACAATGGATATAAAATCACAAGAGCAATTAAAAATAAAACAAAATCTCTTAAAAGTATATATAAAATTTTTATTTTAGAAAAATTACTTGAAATTTCAATAAAAGGATATTCTTCTTCTATTAATTTTAAAATCACTTTTTCGCTTAATAACAAAAAGCTAAGATACATACTTACAATATAAAAAGAATAAAATATAAAAACCGCCAACACAGTAGAAACAGCCTCTTCTATACTTTCAAAAGGAAATATTTTAATTAATTTTTCTAAATACCCTAATATCTCTTCTTTATAATACATAAAAATAACCAACCAAAAAATTGCAAATAAAAAAGCAACGACTATAGAAAAAATCTTCTTAGATAAAAAATTATTAAATAATGTAAAAAAAACACCAATAGAGATCAATACGGCCTGTAGCCATAAAATCATAAAAATAAACTCAGCCCCGGCATTTTGAACAAACTTAAACGGTAATAAATTAATCATAAAATTAGTAAAATTTATCATATAATCCCATAAAAACATTCCAAGAACCATCCATACAACAGCCCAAAATATACCGTTTATTAAAGATAGTCTACTGATTTCTTTTTTAGTTAGATCTTTAAAAGATTCAATTATCGAATATAAAAACTCCATTTTAAACCTTTTTATAAATTAATTATGTATTATTATAACTCTTTTAAATTAAAAAATTAGATAAAAAAAGAAGATTAGAAGTAGATTTTTGCCACTACTCTTCTGTTTTGAGCTTTTCCGTCAGGAGTATCGTTTGAAGCTACGGGATTTGCTTCTCCATACCCTTTATATGATAATCGATCTTTACTTATCCCTTGCTTAATAAGTACTTCGTATACTGCTTTAGCTCTTCTTTCCGATAGTTTTTGATTATATTCTGCAGAACCTTTAGAATCAGTATACCCCTGAATTTCAGCTTTATATGCAGGATTTTGTTTTAAAAACTCAGCAAATTCTTCTATTTTTTTCATAAACTGAGGTTTTATATCAGCACTATCATTATCAAATGTAATACCAAAATCATATGTCATAGCACATCCGTGCTCATCAACTACAACACCCTTAGGGGTATTTGAACATTTATCTAAATAATTTGGTACGCCGTCTTGGTCATCATCAAGAGGACATCCGTTTACATCGACACTGACACCTGCCAGAGTATTCGGACATTTGTCAAGACTATCATATACACCGTCTTTATCACTATCAAATTGACAACCGTTTTTGTCAACTTTCACCCCCATAGGAGTGTTCGGACATTTATCCATAGCATCAATAATTCCGTCATTATCACTATCAAGCACTTTTTCTACATTTTTTTGCACAATCTTTTTTTCAGCACCAAAATTATAAGCAATTCCAAATAAAACACCATAGTGGTTATCATTATTACCAAAATCCCTTAATCCTCTAAACTCTGCAAATGCATTAAATTTTTCATTAATATCATATTTGACTCCCACCCCTAAATCTGCGACTATATTATCATCGTAATTTCCGCTTATCCATTGATATCCAGCACCAATAAATGCATATGGGGTTAATTTACTGTTTTCAATTGAAAAATAATGTTCCACATTTAACAATACTCTGGTTAAATTTTCTTTGTTGTCTAAAATTTTTTCACTTCTTTCAAGTTCAATCCTTAAAATATGATTTTTTGGTAAATATTTTCCTATTCTTAAATTCAAAAAATTATAATTTTCTATCTGAGAATTATCAACATAATTTCTCCCCACCCCTATTCCTGCTTCGTATTGATTTGCAGCAATCAAAGATGCAACTGCAAATGATAATCCTATAAAAACCTTTTTCATTCATTCTCCTTTTTATTTATGCGGTAACAGCGCATTCTTTAATATTATAACATACTTCAAATTCATGAATACCAAAGAGCTTTTATCCCTCCTATTAAAAATAAAAACGATATGGCACCTATAATAAGACCCATTATCCTGGTGACGATTTTTAGACCGTTAATTCCCAAATATTTAGAAATAATTGCTCCGTTTCGTAATGTAAGATATGTTAAGAAAGAAGATAGCATAATCGCAATTAACAGAACTATTTTTCCTTTAAAAGTAGTATGTTTTTCACTTAAGACAATGATTGTAGTTATTACACCCGGACCGAATAAAATCGGAATTGCCAAAGGAATAATAGCAACGTCATCTTTTTCTTCAGCTGCGTTATGTTCATCTTTAGTCGTATTTGTAGGTGCAATTTCTTTACCTTGTATCATATTAAGTGCAATTATAAGCAATACAACTCCACCGATAGCTTTAATAGACGGTATATTGATTCCAAAAAATTTAAGTATCATACCGCCTGCAACCATTGTTACCACAGAAGCAATGAACACCGCAAAAGACGTCTTTAATGAAACAGTTTTTATTTCAGAATATCTAACTAATGAAAGCATTATGGCAGCTGCAGCAATCGGATTTAAAATAGTAAGTAAAGATATAGTATCAAACAAAATTTCTCTGAACATTACCTGCCTTTTTTTATATAACTATAACATATAATTTTTTTATAAAAACACAGTGTGAGAAGAATGAGACAAATATACTTTATTGGTGACAGACACTAAAATAAAGGAATTTAAATGGCGGAGAGGGCGGGATTCGAACCCGCGGTACCCGGATTGGGTACAACGCCTTAGCAGGGCGCCGGTTTCAGCCACTCACCCACCTCTCCATATGAGTGGACTGAAATTATACCAAATTTATTTTATATTTCAAGAAAAAAAACATATTCCACTGTGAATTTTTCATAATTTTTTATATTATTCTTTTAAAACTGTCTGAAGGATAATTATGAAAAAAGTTTTAATATTATGCACAGGAAACAGCTGCCGTTCAATCATGGCAGAAGGGCTTATAAACAAATACTTTCCAAGTATTAAAGCCTATAGTGCTGGAAGCAAACCAAGCGGCAGGGTTAATCCGAATGCAAAAAAAGTATTAATTGAAGAAAACGCATGGAAAGATAAATATCATTCAAAAACGATTGAAGAAGTTTTGAATGAGGCTCCTTTTGATCTGGCAGTCACGGTATGTGACAATGCCGCAAAAGAATGCCCTATAATTCCGGGAACCAAAACTATACATATTCCCTTTGTTGATCCGGACGGTAAAAAATACGAAGAGTTTGTAAAAACAAAAGAAGAGATTAAAGACAGACTCTTTAGTGCACTCCGCACGCATTTTCAGGTCTGATCTCTTCAATTTCGCCTTTTATAAACTTATCAATTGCTTCTTCCACAGTTGGAGATACATTATCAAAATATACTTTAATACCAACCTGTTTAAACCCTTCAAGAGGTCTACCTCCAATTCCTGCAACAATCAAAGCATCTGTACCGAGACTTTGTATATTGCTAACCGCATTACCGCACGCACCTCCGGCGTGTCCTGGGTTTTGTACGGCATTTACTTCTTTAACTTCTCCGTCTTCAATATCCACAACAATATAAAAAGGAGCTTTTCCGAAATGCGCACCCCTTTTAGCCAAAAGCCCATCAGGTGTCGAAGTTGGAATTACCACTCTCATTTGAGCTGCTCCTTGATTTTTTCAAGCACTTCAGGTGCCGTCTCACCATCTTTTTTACTTACTTTTATAATTTTCACACCAGCCATTTCAAGTGCGTCTTTCATATTTGGTCCCACCGCTCTTACCACGATGTAATCACAGTCGTCAACTTTGCTGGCTTTAACGTGCTTATGATGATGTTCAACCTCATCCGCAGTATGATCTTCCTGATGATCATGCCCGTGTTCATGCTCATGCTCTCCCGCATGAGTGTTTTCGTTAAATCCTAAAAGTTTAAACTCATTTCCGTCAAATTCATATATTGCAAAATACGGAGCCCTCCCCGTTCTTGTTACTATTACCAAATTTTCACCCTCAACAGGTACCGCTACTTTTATACTCATATTAATCCTTTATTTCTCCCCATCCGAGGAATTCATTTGTACGCGGTAAATATAGCACATCTTTTGGTCTTATGTCAATATCAAGCTCTTTAATCAGATATTCTCTCACTTCCTTAATTCTCCAGAAAAAGAGCAAATCCCCTTTATAAGGCGTATTCGTCCAGTGCCCTACCCTGATTGGGATTTCCCATTCGTTTGCGATACTGTTTTGAATCTCTACAATCAAATCTTCAAATTCGCTGCCTTTAAGCTCTTTGTGTTCATATTCAGCAAGTGCCCTTGCGTATGATTTACAAGCCGTTTTAATTTTTTCAATATTTTCGCTTTTTAGATGCACATCTTCAAGCACACCTTTGAATATTTCCATTTTAAAGCTCTCAGTAAACTCTTTTTTTTCAAGATCGAAAACCTTAACAAGTTCTTTTGAAATATTCTCTTTAGGCAAATAAATCTTTTCAGGAATTTCAATTCCCTCTAAAACAGGGTATTTTTTAAATACTATTTTTTTAATTTCCTTGCTTATTTCTTTTATTTTAGGCTTATCTGTCAAGTATTTTTTAACAAGATTTTCAATTTCTTTGTCTTTTTTAATGTAATAAAAAAGAGCAGCACTCTCAAGTGCTTCAAGTATTGCGTTTCTCGGTAAAAACTTACCGTTATCGTCTTCTAAAAATCCGTTTTTTTCAAAAGACGTACCGCTCCAGAATATTAGCATACCGACTCCTTATTTGAATTCAGCCAGGGCTTTGTCTATTTTTTCACTGATTTTCTCATCAAATAATGCAATTGTCGGAACCATCCATTCCATCCAGTATCTCGCATCACCGCTTTTATTCTCACCGAAATACGCAAGAGCAACCCTTCCGAACCCCATCTCTTTTTCAATTTTCTTAGCATCTCTTAAAAATCTTCTCGGTACCGGAGGCAGTTCTTCAAACGGAAGCGGTTTACCTTCATCCCCGTGCTTTTTAACAAGACTTGCAGCACTTCCGATATTTCTGATAGCTTCAATGATATGAACGAATTTGTGTTTTTTCAAAAACGCAATTAAAAGCTCTCCTGCCGGTACATGAAGTACAGGCGTATCAATATCGTCTTCTCTTAAATATACGTATAAATATGCCCTACCTTCAATCATTTCAATTTTTGCAAACATTTTTTTGTTTTTAGGAAGTTCTTTTAACACTTCAATTACTTCATGTTCTACATCGTTTTCGGTATATTTATCCCCCGCCTGTTTTTCAGACGCGGCGAAATATGTCTCAACTCCGTCTTTTTTTCCAAACACCAAATCAAATCCCCATTTTTTAAGCGATTTTATCTTAAATTCTCTTTCTTTTTCTGGTTGTCCCAATGTTTCAAATACCAATGTGTTTAATAATTGGCTCATTCTAAGTTCAGTAATCAATTTAATCTCCTTTAGTTTTTTATAATTATAATACTTTAGTCGTTTTCTGTCAAGTTTAGACATAAAACACCTTATTGATGATTTAAAAAACAAAAGGGTGTTTTGATTAAATTTCTTTTGGAGGAGTAAGTTTTTCTTCTCTTAAAAGTTTATCCCATAACCTCGAGTCGTTCCATTCTTCTTTTATTCTGTCACTAAAAACAATATCTTCAAGTTTTATTTCACCCATTCCTTTAAAATTATACGCATCTTCCCTGAAACATTCGGCATATCCCGTATCTGTTTCATGTACCACAATTGAATGAAGTTTAACTTCCTTTTCGCCGTTATTAAACTCCATTAAATTTAAAACCCTGTCAATCATTATAAAAAACACCCTGCTAAACTGCTCGGCAGACGGGTTTACAGGCAGTACAATCCATCTTTCGCTAAATTTCTTGGCATATTCAATATATTCGTCATCATCTTTAGCCCAAAGTGTAATCGCATGGTCAAAACTGTCGATAAGATCTTTTATCGTAACCTTCATAAGCCCGAAATCATATACCATTTCTCCGTTATCGAGATAATTTGAGCTGAGTTTTACTTCTACTTTGTAACTGTGCCCGTGAATTGAACGGCTACATCTTCTGCTTGTACAGTTTCTGACAATATGTGCGTTTTCAAATTTGAAAAGTTTTCTAATAATCACACAATTCCTTTTTTCTCTTTTATATCATAATTTTACCAAATTGCGAATATTTGCAACATTAATTAAAAACAGTAATATTATATATAGTGTCTGGTACTCTTTTCATTAGATCTTTTCTTCCCATACTTTATTTTCCATTTTCCATCTTTATATTTTCCATTTCCTCCTCTCTTCCTTTCCTAACCATCTCTTTTCCTTATCTCCCTTCATCTTTCCCTCCTCTCCACACTCTTATTTGGTGCCTGACACTATTGATTATTGATTTATTGACGACTAATGTTAATCTAATGTAATGCAATAATGTCTGATTCAAACATTAACTAATCTATATTGATTATATAACGGTGTTTGTCACCATCTAAATGTGGTTGGCGATAATAAAACATTGATTTTAAATTGCATAAATTGAATAAATCAATCTCAATCTTCCTTTTATTTTTTTTTTACTTCGTTATTTCCAACCCAAAAAATCTATTCTTAAAATCTTTAATTTTCCATTGTTCCCTTCTCTTATCTCCTCTTATCATTGAAATTTATTTATACACCCTTTTTTTTGCCAAAGAGCCTTATATGTATTCTGTCGCTGTAACAGTATCCGTGTTTTAGGCAGAAACCGAACACAAAAGGCGCATTTTTTTCAAGCTCTTCCTTGTCGGCACCAAGCGGCATACAGTAAACCGGTGCATTTATACCCGCTGTAATATCTTTTATTTCGTTATTCAAATCTTTATCAATCACAAATTTAAAAAAACTTTTCGGAGCGTTTTTAACATATGATTTAATTACATGTTTTTTAACTCTTTTACCATATTCTTCTGCGCTGTTTGAAAGTTTTACACTCATTGCAAAAGCCACATCTTTATATGCCGGATATTTTTCAAAATCTATATCAACCGTAGTATTCGTCTCAACCGTAATCTGTCCCTCAAACCACACAACCAAAGGATACAGCTGTTTATAAAACAATGTAGGTTCTCCTCCGGTTATTACAAGGTGTGTATCTTTTCTTATATATTTGGAAACTTCCGATTTTATCTCTTCCACACTCATAAGTTTCCATTCGCTTTTGTACGATTTATCAACGGCGTAGTAACTGTCACACCCTTTTTCTCCAAATCCGGGACACTTGAGGTTACATCCCCCGACTCTTACGAATACACTCGGATGCCCTGCGTATTTACCTTCTCCCTGAATGGAATAGAATATTTCACTTACGGGTATTAATTTTTCACTTTTCATTTTTCACTTTTCACTTAATGTGCTGTCCATTTTTTAGAAACAAGCACTTTATCGCCTTCCAAAATCCTGCCCTCAAACTCATCGCCTCTGTTTACAACGCCTACTCCTTTAGGAGTTCCGGTCATTACGATATCTCCATCGTTTAATCCGAAAATTCTCTCAATATCCTCAAACAGAAATTCCGGCTTGTATATCATAAGCTCCACACCGGCCTTTTGTATAAGTTCTCCGTTTTTATACACTTCAAGCCCTAAATCATCTATATTTTCAAAATATACAAAATCACTGAAAACTGCAGCACCTTTAAACGCCTTAGCCCTCTCCCACGGAAGACCTTTTTTCTTAAGCTCACTCTGCACTTCACGAAGGGTAAAGTCAAAACCGAATCCGACTTTAAGCGTTTCGCCAATTAAAAAACATATTTCACCCTCATAATGCATAGGCGAATACCCGGGAAGTTTAATATCATCACTGATACTGCTAAACGGTTTCATAAAATATACGGGTTCACTCGGCATTTTGTTATTGAGTTCTTTCACATGTTCTACGTAATTTCTTCCGACACATACGATTTTATTATTCATTATATACTCCATTTAACTTTACACTTTTCATTTTTCACTTTTAATTTCTGTTAGTTTCGCATACCCTTTTCCGACTCTCGCAACCGGTTCGAAATCACCGTCAATGTACATTTTATGAATTTTTAAAAAGAATGGAATCGTAGCCATTTCTTCATTTTCAAACGTACCGTAAAGCTCTGTCAAAAATGCCCTCTTACATCCCTTTACAATCGGAGGGAAATTTTCATCGATTTTTTCAAGCTCAATTCCGAATTTCTCCGCCTCGTTTACACCAAAAGGCAGGACTTCGCCTGTTTTATCCATCTTTTCGTAAAGATCTAATGGCGTCAGACAAACGGTTGCTTTTTTTGTTTCTTTTATGTTTTTAAACGTATCTTTCGGCTCGTCAATAGTAGGTTTTTTCCTTCCGATACTTACCATCAGTAGAGGTGGTTTACTTGAAATTCCCGTAAAATAACTAAAAGGCGCCACGTTAATTTTACCCTCATTCTCAGTTACAATCCACGCAACCGGTCTTGGGATGATATTTCCGGCCATCAGCTTATATATTTCTTTACTCTCAACCTCGTTAAAATTTAAAAGCATTTCAGACCTTTTTTGTGAAATTATATTATAATTAATAAAAAAAGGCTTAAAATGAAAAAGCTGATAATTTTCATAAGTGGTATACTGTTCGCATATACACTCACAAACACTAAAACATACACTCAAAAAATAGAACCTAATTTATTAAAAGCCACTATTCAAGTTACAATTACACAAAAAGAGCTAAATAATTTAATTGAGTTATTAAATACAAATATGAACAAATTAAAAACCGTATGTCAAAACGCTACATATTCATTCATACCGGTATACAGATACATTAACAAAAAAGAAGTTTTTGAAAATTATAAAGCTTATATTAATGCAACATGTACATTTAAATCTTCCGAAATTAAAAAGTTTTCCAATATTATAAATAAATTACAAAACGCAAAAGTCAAACTAAATTCACTGAATTTGACAATTAGTAAAAAAGAAAAAACAGCAGTAATAAATAACTTAAAAACAAAAGCATATAATGATATATTAACAGAAGCTGCAATCCTTTCAAAAAAATTAGACAAAAAATGTTTTGCAACAAATATCAATATCTACACACCATATACAACACAGAAAAGATCATATATGACAAAATCATTTGCTTCTATGCCAATACCTAAACAAGAAAAAAGTTTATTAATTAAAACCGATTATAAAATAGAATGTTATTGACCGTATACCGTAATCACAATATTTCTACCTGTAGGATAATCCCTGTGTTCGTTAAGATAAATTCCCTGCCACGTTCCGAGATTCAGTCTGCCGTTTGTAATAGGAATATTTAGACTGACTCCAAACATTGAAGATTTAAAGTGTGCAGGCATATCGTCTTTGCCCTCAAGGGAGTGTTCGTAAATGTATCCGTCAGGGATTAAATTATTGGATATGTTTTCCATATCCACCCTGACATCGGGTGAGACGTTTTCATTTATTGTAAGAGAAGCTGAAGTGTGTTTTAAAAAAAGATTCATCATTCCGACGTTTATATCCGAAATATCGATTGAAGAGAGGATTTCGTCCGTAATTACGAAAAAGCCCCTTTTAGGAGCTTTTACAGTAATCTCTTTTTGCTTAAAAATCATCAAGGTTAAGGCTTCCTTTGGAGTAGTTAACCACATTACCTTCGAAGAAGTTTGTTTTTTGCTCATTAAAGCTGCTAAATCCGTCAAACCAGCTGATAGGGTTTTTAAGTCCTACTTCAGGGAATAGCAGGTCAAGTCCCATAGCCTGAGCTCTTTTGTTGGCAAGGTATTGTGTAAATCTGTCGATTAACTCTTTGCTCATACCAAGAATTTCATCATTTGTAATATACCACCCCCAGTCTCTTTCAAGCTCATATGCCGCATAAAGCATATCTTTGATATTTTTAATAACTTCAGGTGTGAAAAGATCCGGAAACTCTTTTTTAATCTCTTTAAAGATGTTTGCAAATAAAAGCGTATGAGTTACCTCATCCCTTTGGATAAATCTGATCATCTGCGCACTTCCGAGCATTTTACCCGCACGTGCAAGTACGTAAAACGAAGCAAATCCGTTGTAAAAATAGATACCTTCAAGACACTGGTTCGCAACAATCATATAAATTTTTGCTTCATCGTCTCCGTTTAAAGCTTTTGTACCCCACTCTTCATATACGTTTCCAATAAATTCGTTTTTCTTTCTAAGATTAGCATCGACTCTCCACATTTCATAAATTTCATCCGTATTAAGCGAAATACTGTCCACCATTACGGCATAGCTTTGTGAATGAAGAGCCTCTTCATACGCCTGTCTTACTATACACATATTCACTTCAGGAGCGGTAATCCAAGGGTTTACATGGTCAGGCGTGTTGTTTGTCTGGATCGAATCCATAAAAATCAGCTGGCTTAACGCTTTGTCGTACATTCTTTTTTCAGCAGGAAGCAGCTGTCTGTACTGTCTTGCATCTTCCGTGAGGTCCACTTCTCTCGGAAACCATGTGTTTGCAAGCATCATTTCCCATAGGTTGTACGCCCAAGGATATGAAAGTTTATTTAAGTTGATAATCCCTTCGGTACATCCGTTGATGATGGATGTGGTAGAACCTTTATGTAAAGGGCAGTCGTAATTGAAAAGTTTTTTTATTTGCATTTATTCTCCTTTTGAGGAATTGCTAATTTTAATTTTCCATTTTCCATTTTCAATTCTCCATTAATCACTGACATCCGAAGCACTCGATACTTCTGTCCATCACCTCTTCCTGAACTTCCGGAGACTGGCTTCTTAAATAATAGAAGCTCTTTAGACCGAGTTTCCATCCGAGCGTATAGATTTCATTGAGGTATCTTCCGCTGGCTTTATCGGTTGTTATGAAAATATTAAGGCTTTGCCCCTGGTCCACCCATTTCTGTCTGATTGCGGCGGCTTTTACAAGTACGGTCTGATCAAGCTCGTACGCCGGCGTATAGAACATATATGTCTCAGCACTTAAATTTGGTACAACCACAGGGATAAGTCCGCTTAAGTTTTCTTCATACCATTTTCTTTTGTAAACAGGCTCGATTGTCTGAGTCGTTCCCGTAAGAATTGAAATAGAACTCGTAGGTGCTATTGCCATAAGGTATCCGTTTCTCATTCCTTTTTTAACTTTCTCTCTGAGCCCTTCCCAGTCATATTGCATTGCACTGAAAAGATCTCTCTCAACAAGTCTTTTGGCTTCTTCGTTTGCGCTGTCTATAGGGAGTATTCCTTTAGACCATCTGCTTCCCTCAAATTCAGGATATATTCCTTTTTCTTCAGAAAGTTCGGCACTTGTTTTGATGGCATAATAACTTATTCCCTCAAACACTTCGTCAATCAGTTTAAGATGCTCTTCACTCCCCCAGAAAATCTGCTTTTCGGCGAGCATCTGGGCTTCACCCATGGCACCGAGTCCTATGGCTCTGTTTTTAAGGTTCGTATCTTTCGTTTTTCTAACCGGATAATAGTTAAGGTCAATTACGTTATCAAGCATTCTAATGGCAACAGGCACAACCTCTTTGATTTTTTCAGGTGTGTTTACTTTGCTTAAATTCACGCTTGCAAGGTTACAAACAGCCGTTTTACCATTAACCGGCACTTTTTCCACGATATATACCTGTTTGCCGTTGATTGCGTCGATTGACGTGATTTTTTTCGCTTTTTTCGTAAGTTTTACATCGCCGTGTTCTACAGTTACGTCTTCTTCTTCATCATACATGTTAAAACTTCCGTCTTCAAACGTAACTTTTACTTTATAGTGGTTAGGCTCGGTGTTTTGGAAAATTTCCGTACATAGGTTTGAGCTTCTGATAATTCCGGCATGGTCGTTTTGGTTTCTTCTGTTGGCGTTGTCTTTGAAACAAAGGAACGGATTTCCCGTTTCATAATATTCAAGAAGGATTTTTTTCCATAACTCTTTTGCTTTTATAGTTTCTTTTGCGATATTCGGGTCGTTTTCGTATTCGATATATCTTTTTTCAAATTCTTCCCCGTAAAGATCGGTCAGATCTTTTACCTCATATGGATCAAACAAAGTCCATAAAGCATCTTCCTGTACTCTTTTCATAAATAAATCGCTAATCCATAAAGCAGGAAAAAGATCATGCGCTCTTCTTCTTTCTTCCCCACTGTTTTTCTTAAGATCCAAAAAGTCCAAAACATCCATATGCCAAGGCTCAAGATATACGGCAATCGCACCTTTTCTGGTTCCCAGCTGATCAACGGCAATTGCAATGTCGTTTGTGATTTTAAGCCAAGGAATAACACCTCCTGCCGCATTTTTGTGATTGTCTATAAAACTACCAAGAGCCCTGATTCTGCTGACATCCCATCCGATACCGCCTCCGAATTTAGATAAAAGGGCCATTTCTTTAAAGTCATCGAAAATACCTTCGATATTATCGTTCATACTTCCTACATAACAGCTGCTGAGCTGATGTCTTGTGGTTCTGGCGTTACTAAGCGTAGGAGTCGCTACCATTACTTCGAATTTCGAAATCACATCATAAAACTTCTTAGCCCAGTATCCCCTGATCGCCTTAGGGTCATTAGGGATATTTGCTCTTTCTTCTTCAGGAATAGACTCATAATTTGTTTCATTCTGTGCAAGAAACATCGCAACACCCATAAAAAGCTGCTGAGGCAGCTCAATAGGCTCGCCGTTTCTGTCTTTTATAATATATCTGTCGTAAAGCGTTTTAATACCGAGATACGTAAACTGAAGATCCCTTTCAGGTTTTAAGTATGCATTCAAATCGTCAAGGTCGAATTTTTCTTTTAAACCAAGCAGGATTCTTCCCGCTTCTTCGCCTTTTTGAAAATACTCTTTTAAATGATTATATCCGGTAAAGCCGGTAACCCTGTGATACAAATCATACAAAAACAGCCTTGCCGCAACATAATTCCAGTTCGGTCTGTCTATATCTATCTTGTCAACCGCCGTTTTGATAAGCGTATCTTGAATTTCGGCAGTTGTAATTCCATCTCTGAACTGAAGTTTCGCATCAAGTTCCAGCTCAGTATAATCCACCCCCTCTAAACCTTCACAGGCCGCTTTTGTATACTTTCTGATTTTAGAAATATCAAGCGGTTCTCTTCTTCCGTTTCTTTTGATAACAGTAATCCCCGGATACATTATTCTCCTTTATATATACACGAAATAAATGTTGATTGTTAGACAAGCGTCTATGAAATTGAAAATTATTGTAATAATAGCACAATAAATTTAAAGTTTAATAAAACATAACTAAAAATGATAAAAGAAGGTTCAGGAGAAGACTTTGATTAAGCTAACCCCGATAAATGCGGCTATATAAGCAAATACATTCGGATAAATTGTATAAAATATCCTCCACTGCCACTGCGGCACCTCAGCCCAGAACGTCCCCATTGCCGCAAGGCACGGTGAATAAAACATAATAATTATAATCATAGCAACCGCAGCGGTGAAAGTCATGTTCGCCCTTATAACCTCAACCGTCTCTTTTGACGAATCGCTTTTGCCTCCGTACAGGACGCTTAATGTCGAAACCACAACCTCTTTTGCCGCCAGCCCGGCAATTAATGACACATCTTCTCTCCATGTAAGCCCCAAAGGTTTAAATACGGGCTCGATAAATTTACCTATATCCGCAAGATATGAGTTTTGCAGTATTTCTCTGTTCATTTTTTCTACAAGTTCTGTTTTCTGTGACGGGTTTTTCGCAATAAGCTCTTCGTATTTTTGTTCAATTCCGGCTCTCGGGAACGAACTCAAAATCCAAACAATCAAACTTGCTGTCGCAATAAACGTACCCGCTTTTTTAAGATAAAGTTTGCTTTTTATCCATAAATCAAAAAGAATACCTTTAAGTTTCGGAAACCTGTATTTAGGAAGCTCCATTACAAACGGTTCAGGCTCGCCTTTGAATAAAACCTCTCTTAAAATCTTAGCTACAACAAGCCCGGTAAGAGCTCCGCCGATATAGATTGCAAAAAGCACGTTACCCTGAATTTCGGGTCTGAAAAACGCACTTACCAAAAGCACATAAACAGGAAGCCTCGCCCCGCAGCTCATAAATCCGATCACAAGCATTGTAATGAGTCTGTCTTTCGGGTTTTTAAGCGTTCTTGCCGCCATATACGCAGGCACCGAACATCCAAATCCGGAAACCAGCGGGATAAACGCCCTTCCCTGAAGTCCGAATCTTTTAAGCACGCCGTCCATTATATATGCAGCTCTTGCCATGTAACCGGTCTGTTCTAACAGGTTGATACCTAAAAAGAGTATAAGGATATTCGGTAAAAACATTACAACAGCACCAACAGCCGGAATAACCCCGTTTATAATCGCTTCACTGACTATGCCTTTAGGAAGCACATGTGATAGACTCATCCCAAACGCACTGAACGCCTTGTCGATATACTCCATCGGAATCGCACCGATTGAAAACGTGGCCTGAAATATCGCCCACATAATAAACAAAAACAGAGGCAGTCCCAAAATCGGATGTATTAAAATCTTATCCACTTTTTCGGTAAGTGTTTCTTTTTTAGCCTTTTTGGCAACCTGAGTCACTATACCTTTTGCAAGTGCCAGCCTCTCTTCAAAAAGCACTGTTTTGGTATCGTCTTCGTCAAATTCCACCCTCAGTCTTTCTTTTGCATTTTTAAGGGTGTTCATAATATCAACAAACCATGGCTTTTCATGCACGAATTTATACATATCCTCATCATCTTCAAGAAGCCTTACGGCAACAAAACGCTTTGAAAATTCGCATGATTTTATTTTTCTTTTTAAATTTTCAATTTCTTCTTCGACTATTTCACTATAGTAGACTTTCGGGATGTTTTTTTCTTCGTATGTTTTTATTACCTTTTCAAAAAGCTCCTCAAGTCCGAAGTTTTCTTTTGCCGAGACGTTTTGAGCCAGGATGTTTGTAAGTCTGCTAAATTTATCGGTATCAATTTCTCCGCCTTCCCTGGCAAATTCATCATACATGTTAAAAGCCACAACCATCGGTTTTTGAAGATCACTAAGCTGCCATGTAAGAGTCAGATTCTTTTCAAGCTGGTTTGAATCAAGAACATTCAAAATTAAATCATATTTTTCGTTAAATAAAAACTTCTTCGTAACTTCTTCTTCGGGTGTGTATGTATGAAGAGAATATGTACCCGGCAGGTCTATGAATTTGAGTTTATAATCTCCTCTTACAAATTCGACTTCTTTTTTCTCAACGGTTACACCACTGAAATTTCCCACATGAAGCTGAGCTCCCGAAATCGAATTGATAAGATGGCTCTTTCCGACGTTCGGCTGTCCTACCAGCGCTACAACTATTTCTTTCATTTCTCCTCCAAACTTTTCATTTTCAACTTTTCACTGTTCACTTTATTCCACTTCCACTTCAGCCGCCTCTTCATCGCGAAGGGCGACTTTGGTATTGCCTATTTCTATTTCAAAAGTGTTTTTTGCAAGTGTGTGTTTAAGAACTTTTACTTTCTGCCCTTTTGCAATTCCGAATGCAAACAGACGGCTTTTTAAAGGTTCTTTCGCATATACTTTTTTAACAACGGCTTCATCACCTATTTTTAATTCGTTAAGTCTCATATAAGCCCTTTTATAAAATATTTGTCCGTATAATATCAATTGTTTCGGTTTTATTTCTTGATAAATATCAAAAATGGTATAATCATTTAAAAAAAAGGAAGGTTATGAGATTATCCACACCTCTTAAATCAAACTCTGTTAAGATAATGCTTCTTGGAAGCGGCGAGCTTGGAAAAGAAGTGGCGATTGAGGCAAACCGCCTCGGATGTGAAGTAATCGCCGTAGACAGATATCCAAACGCACCTGCAATGCTTGTAGCTCAAAAATCATACGTAATCGATATGAAAAACAAAGAGCAGGTTCTTGACGTCATAAGACGCGAAAAGCCAGATTACGTACTGCCGGAAATAGAAGCTATAAATATTGACGCGCTTTTTACAGCGGAAAAAGAAGGAATACACGTAATCCCAAACGCCGAAGCCGTAAATAAAACAATGAACAGAAAAAACATAAGGGTATTCGCAGCCGAAGAGCTTGGGCTTAAAACTTCAAAATATGAATTCGTATCAACCTATGAAGACCTTAAAGAGGCATGCGACAGACTCGGATATCCTGTGGTTGTAAAGCCTATTATGAGTTCATCGGGTCATGGTCAGAGCATCGTAAAAAGTCCTGAAGAAGTAATTACGGCATGGGAATTCGCAAAAGAGGATGCCAGAGGAAGCGCGGATGAATTGATAGTTGAAGAATTTATCCACTTTGATTATGAAATTACACTTCTTACAGCCAAAAACGATAATGAAATAGTTTTCTGTCCACCTATCGGACACATACAAAGCGGCGGGGATTATATCTTCTCATGGCAGGAAATGGAAATGAGCGAAACGGCTCTAAATAAAGCCAAAGAAATCGCACGTAAAATCGTAGAGGGTCTTGGAGGCAGAGGAATATTCGGAGTTGAACTTTTCGTAAAAGGAGATGAGGTTTATTTCAGCGAAGTTTCCCCTCGTCCGCACGATACGGGACTTGTAACTTTAATTACGCAGTCTCAAAGTGAATTTGCCCTTCATATAAGAGCCGTTCTTAACCTGCCTTTAGGATTTGAATTTTTAACTCCTGGTGCCAGCGCGGCGTTTAAGGCTGACAAAGATTCATACACGCCGGAATTTGAAATAGATCCTGCGGTGTTTAGGGTTAATTCAAGATTCATCGTATTCGGAAAACCGGAGGCACATCCGGGAAGAAGAATGGGAGTGCTTTTGGTAAGCGACAAAGAGGCGAAAGAAGCCCTTAAACAGGCCGAACTTTTAATTCAAAAAGTTAAGATTTTATAAATCTCCTCCCCTATTTTTTCACTCTCTTCATCACTGATGTAATCTTCCGAAAAAAAATAAACGAATACTTCTTTGACAATTTCACTAATCTGACTTTTAGAAAGTTTTTTATTATATGTTTTATGAGCTATTGCGTATGATTCGTTATCATATTCATCTTCGCTGATATAACCTATTTTAACTGGATCAACATAATCAACAATCTGTTTAACTTCATAAAAATATTCCTTAAAAGCCTTACTGTGTTTCATCCTTCGCCTTTTTGTATAAAATTTAATCACTTTTAATCCGTATTTAATCTCAGTTGTTTATTACAATTACACTATATCAAAAAAAGGAGCGTATATGAAAAAAATCGAAGCGGTAATCAAGCCTTTTAAACTTGATGATGTTAAAGAAGCACTGCTTGAAATAGGAATTCACGGTATGACAATCAGTGAAGTAAAAGGTCACGGAAGACAACAAGGACATGCGGAGCTTTACAGAGGTGCGGAGTATATCGTAGATTTTCTGCCGAAAGTAAAAATCGAACTTGTAGTAGCTGACGATGATGTTGAAAAAGTTATTGAAACTATCAGTGAATCAGCAAGAACAGGGAAAATCGGAGACGGTAAAATTTTCGTAAGCCCTGTTGAGAAAGTTATCAGAATCAGAACAGGTGAAGAAGACGAAGAAGCGATATAGTAAGTAGTTAAGTAGATAAGAAAAATTAAAAGGAGAAAATATGGACTTTGCATGGGTAATTGATACCTTTTTCGCACTATTTGCGTTTACTCTTATTATTCTAATGGTTCCCGGCTTTGCAATGCTTGAAGCCGGACTTGTAAGAACAAAAAACGTAACTGCGGTGCTTACAGTAAACACAATGATTTATATCGTGGCAAGCCTTGTGTTTTTCCTATGGGGATATACATTGGCTTTTGGTGGATGGGACGGTAGCAGCATGAGCATGTATGCGGCGTTTCTTTTCCAAATGGCATTCGTTGGTAAAACCGTAAACATCATGAGCGGCGGTGTAAGTGAGAGAACAAGAATAGTGCCTCTTGCAATATTCACACTGTTTATGGCGGGATTGATTTATCCGCTTGTAGTTAACTGGACATGGGGTGCTAATATGCTTAGCGGCTCAATCCTTGATATTTCAAGTATGCATGATTTAGCGGGAAGTACAGTAATCCACTCAACAGGTGCGTGGGCGCTTCTTGCGGCTATTTTAATTATCGGACCGAGAAAAGGAAGATACACAAAAGACGGAAAAGTAAGAGTTATTCCTGCAAGTAATATTCCTCTTGTTGTACTTGGTGCTTTACTGTTATGGATCGGATGGTTCGGATTTAACGGTGGAAGTGTAGGTAGCATTTCAAGTAAAGAAAATGCCGATACTGTTGCGTTAGTTGTAATGAATACAAACAATGCTGGTCTGATAGGCGGACTTGTTGTAATGATTTTGGGATATCTTAAATACAGAAAATTCGATATTACTATGATTTTAAACGGTGCTCTTGGAGGACTTGTGGCAATTACAGCAGGTGCTGATGTGGTTAGTCCTTATGCAGCGCTTATTATCGGTGCAATAGGCGGAGCTCTTGTATTTTATGCGGTTCCTTTCTTTGACAAACTAAAAATCGACGATCCTGTAGGTGCTCTTTCAGTTCACCTTGTAAACGGTATCTGGGGTACTATTGCAACAGGTATCTGGGGAAGCGGCGTTAGTTTGGCGGCTCAAATCAAAGGTGTTGTGGTTGTGGCTGTATTTGCATTTGTTGCATCATATATTATTATTTTTGTAATTAACAAAATCACTAAATTCAGAACCGATGAAGACAACGAAGTTGAAGGACTTGACGTTAGCGAATGCGGGATTGAAAGTTATCCTGAATTTAAAAGGGCTATTTAATTTAGCCCTTATCTTCTCATAATTCCACTGCCTGCAAACCAGTAGTAATTTCTGTAATATCTTCCGATACCTCTTTGAAACGGATAATTTTTACACCATCTGCTATCCATCAGCTGACAAGCGCCCTTACCGGTAATTGCCATAAGAGTTCTGTTGAATCCGTTGTAATGATTATAGCTTCCGGCTCTTAAAAATTTAAACAAAGCAATTACGTCAGGTGAAGTAACGGAATTTAAATATTTATCCAAATCCTCCACATCCGTAACCTCAACCATAATACCCACTTCGAGTGCGTCTTTCAGTGATTTTTTACCTTTTGCCATCAGTACGTTATACAGTTTTTGAAGCTCCGGGTTTGCAAATTCACCAACTCTGTCCCCTCTTACAGGAAGAGGCACTCTGTAATGCTTCAGTACGTTTGCAACGCTGTTTTCGTGCATTATTTCTGAGCGATAGATATTAAAAACCCTCACATTCGGATATAATTTTCCAAGCTCGTAATAAACGTCACGTGCCAGTTTTTCTTCCTGATACATATATTCAAGTGCATTTTTCTCCTGCGGTGTAAGTGCGAAAAGATTAACCGCCAAAAGAATAAACGCCAAAAATTTCATTTTCACTATATCTCCTTTTTTCAAAATATTATTTAATCACCCTAAACCTAATATAAACTATTTTTTAATCATATCGATAATATCAACCGGTGTCACTCCGTTAGGAAACGCTATTTCTCTTAACGTCTCTTTAGGACCTGCCTTAATGCCTTTATTTTGCAGTTTGTTCAGGCATTCGTTCACATTGATTCCCTCTTTTTTACACACTTCTTCGAGTGTCATTTTACCGTATCCGCTGCCGGGCATTGCGGTTACGGTTTTGGCGTTTTTGATAATTTCGTAAATATCCGCAGGTGTGGTGTTGTTGTTTTTGGCGATTGTTTTAAGCGTATCATTTACGCTGAATGTGAAATTTTTACTTTTTAATTTTTTAACCGCCACATCAAGGTTGATATTCAGTCTTTCGCAAAACTCTTTAAGACTCATAAGCTCACCGTGTGAGATAGGAATAGCCTTGTTATTCACATCCCAAGAGTCTTTTATCATCTCTTCAAGATCGCTCACACTCTTAAACGGCTGTATGTTTGCAACAGTACCCACGGTAACAACCGCCGTAATCAAAAGAGCAAAGACAGACTCTTTTTGAAGCAGGTATTTTTTCATAACCTTCCAGTTAATTACAATATGCCACACGGCTACTATTACCATTAAAAATCCGAAAATTACGTGTATGTTATCCCAGCCGTCTTTATCAACGCCCAAAAACTTCCATCCCGTAAAATACGCAACACGGCCGTGCGGCATAATGTACAAAACTATACCGCTTATGATTATCATAACCGTTGCGTAAAAGAGTAAAAGATCTATCCATTTTCTTTTCATTATAATCGTCTCCTTTTAATCTTTATTCGGGGTTTATTTTCTAATTCTTCAACTATAAAATTGATCCTAAACCCTATCTTTTTCATTTTTCACTGAATTTTGCACCTTTTAAATCTGTTTTGGAGTTTAAATCCGCTTGTTTTATCTTCAATTTCACATGTTACGAAACTGTAAATACCGCTGTAACCTTTTACGGTTACGGTATCTCCCGGTTTTATATTCAAGCTTTTATATAAAAAGTCCGTAGTTACAGCAACTTTTACTATTCCATTATTCGTTTTTACGTCTATCATCCACCAATTGATTTTTTTATTAACAATCCCTGGAAGTTTATAAACTTTCACAACCTCTCCTTCTATTACATTTGAAGATGAATTAGCAAAGTTTACCATCCCGGCTTCGTGTTTTTTTGCGAGTATCGCGTTAAATTCCTGCAGTGTGATAAACTGTGGCGTATAATCACTTCCGTATCTTCTTAAGATTCCCACAAACGCCCTCATATGGTTGCGGCTTCCTTTTTCAAGGTTTTGATATACGATTGAGATGTCTTTATTGTCGGTATTTTCCAGAGCTTTTTGCAAATCGTAAATATCTACATCCTCGATTTTCGCTCCGACTTTCAAAGCGTCTATCAGACTTCTCTCTCCCTGTGATACAAGCTGATTGTAAAGTTTTTGAAGTTTAACGTCTTTAAACACACCTACCCTGTCGCCCGTCTCAGCTACTGGATCAGGCAGGTTGTATTTATCAAGCACTATTTTTATCATATGCATATGCCAGCTTTCGCTTTTTGCTATATTTTTAAATACCGGCAGTTTCCATTTTTTATACAGTGTAAGATATACATCTCGTGCAAGTTTTTCTTCTTCTCTCATATGTAAAAGATCTTTTTTCTCCCTTATGCTAAGAACCGATTTTTGTATATCAAGAACCGCTCTTTCTACCGGAGAAACCGGTGTGTTTGCAAATAACGGCATACTTAAAAAAGCAGCCATTACAGGAATAATTACTCTTTTCATTTCACCCTCCTTAAAAGGTTTTAGAAATTATAAATCCTGCAGATAAACTGAATGTAAACTCATATTATATATCAAAATATCTTGATATGTATATAATTTAGATGTATAATATGCAAAATGAAAAAAGGAGATCATATGGATTATATTAAAAACTTTGCACCTTCCTGGTTTGCAAGTATTATGGGAACAGGCATACTTGCAATCAGCTGCAAACTATTCAGTGAATATTTTTCTGTTTTGTTGCCTGTGTCAATATTTCTTTTTTGGTTCAATCTTTTTATATTTTTTTTGTTTTTGGTTTTATGGATTTTAAGATGGCTCTTATTTTATGAAAAAGCAAAAGACGATCTTTTTCATCCGATTATTTCTTCATTTTATCCGACAATAGCCGTTGCTTTCCTGGTAATAGCAGGAGGTTATATAATAATTCTACATAATACGCAACTTGCAGAAATTTTTTGGTTTCTTGGAACACTATTAATGATTGCTTTTGCCTTTTTAATTCCTTTTATTATGTTTTCACATGAAAAAATAGAAATCAGTCATATAAATCCCGGATGGTACATTCCTCCTGTAGGTCTTATTGTTATTCCCATAGCAGGAGCTTTTTTTGAGCCTTTAAGCACAGGTGTTTATAAAGAACTTATTACAATCACCAATTTTTTAGGGTACGGTGCAGGATTTTTCCTATATATTGCGCTTTTGGCAATTATTGTTTACCGTCTAATACTACATTCTCCACTGCCTGGAACCATTGCTCCTACCTTGTGGATTAATTTAGGACCTATAGGAGCAGGCAATATTGCACTCATAAATATTATCTCAAAAACGTCTTTTATTTCGGTTAAAGAACCTTTTTATATATTCTCACTTATTTTCTGGGGATTCGGATTGTGGTGGCTTGTAATGTCAATTATAATGACAATAAGATATATTAAAAGAGCCGAGCTCAATTACACCATGTCATGGTGGGCGTTTATATTCCCTTTAGGTGCTTATACGGCCTCTACCTATTTAATAGGAAAAATCCTTCATCTTAAAATTATAAGTATTTTGGGATTTTTTATTTTTTGGTTATTATTTTTTATATGGTGTATTACTTTTTTTAAAACATTTACAAATATAAAAAAAATATTCAAAGGCTAAAAATGGAAGACTTTTTAAAAGCCGTATCCGCACTCAAAGATGAAACAAGGATCAAAATATTAAAATTTCTGTTAAAACATAATGAACTTTGCGTATGTGAGCTTGAAGCAAGTTTTAACATGCTTCAGTCCCGTCTTTCAAGACATCTTAAAATTCTTAAAGATGCCGGCTTTTTAAACTCAAAAAGAGATGGGAAAAAAGTCCTTTATTCAATCAAACCTGTTACAGGATTCAAAAAAGCCGCTTTAGAAGAAATTGAAAATATGAAAATAAATTTACCTAATCTTAAAGAATGTTCTATTTAAATTTGACAAAAGTTTTAACAAAGCTGTTTTCGTTTTTGATATTAAACTCAAAGCCGTAATAATCGCAGATCTTTTTGACAATATAAAGCCCAAGGCCAAAACCTCCTTCGTTTTGGTTTTCCCTGTAGAATTTCTTTGTAATTTTTTCCAAATTTTTTATTTTTCCTTTATTGGCGATACAAAATATTCCGTTTTTAAGAGAAAGGTGGATTGTTTCATTTTGAGGCGAATATTTAATAGCGTTTGAGAGAAGATTGTCGATAAGCCTTATCATATCTTCCCTGTCGGCGTTTACATAAAAATCTTCACACGATTTGTCAAAAGATATTTTTTTGTTTTCAAGCAGGGTTTGGAATATTTCAATTCTCTTTCTAATTAAATCTTTTATATTAATAGATATTATTTCTTTTTTTTGTTTATGATTAAGTCTTACAAACGCAAGGTCTTTAAAGATCTTTTCAAGTCTTTTTGCCGAAAATTCAATTCTTTGTAGCTCTTTTGATTCAATATCTTTCATTTTCAACATTTCAATGTTTGTAAGGATCACACTGATAGGAGTATTCATTTCATGAGTTGCATCACGGATAAAGTCTTCAAGCATTTCAATACTACTTTTAAGAGGTTTTAGAAATATTTTACCGAGAATAAAGGCCGTTATTATTACAATAAACACAACAAATACATTAAATATTATAAGTTGTTTTTTAAGTTCACTTATTTTTTCTTCATTAATAGATTTTGTAACAATAATATCCACTTTACCCCATCGTTTGGGCATAGTATAAAGATAATAAATGTTTTTTCCATTAATCCAAAACTCTCTATTCCACTTTATATTCATAGGTTTAAAATTTCCGAACATATATGTTCCGTCTTTATAAACGGCTATTTTTATATTATCACCAATATTATAATTTTTTGAAAATCTTAAACTTCTTAACATCCCTTTGTTTTCGGCAAGATATAATTTAAGCTCATTACTAAGCTGAGATATTTGTGAATCTATTTCACTGTGGTATTTTGCTTTATAATAAAACCACTCCCCAATTCCAACAAGTAGAAGTGTAGAAATAACATAAATCAATAAAAATCTTCTTAAACTTTTTTTTTCAGCCAACAAATTTATATCCTACATCTTTTATTGTTTCTATTTTATCATTTCCGAGTATGCTTCTGAGTGTTTTTACAAACGTTCTTAAAGAAGCTTCATTCGGGGTTTCTTCATAATCATATATTTCACTGAAAATTTTCTCTTTATCAAGCACTTCTCCTCTGTGTTTTATAAAAAGATTTAAAAGTTTAGCGACTTTTGTTTTTAAATGCACGGGTTCGCCGTTTTTTAAAAGCTCCATACTTTTAACATCAAACTCAAACCCCTCACCCAAATCAACTTTTTCACTGTTTCCGTACATTCTTCTGAGTATCGCATCGATTCTGAGTTTGAGCTCTTTAAGTGAAAACGGCTTTCTTATATAATCGTCTCCGCCGCTTAAGAAACCTTTTTCGATATCCTTTTCACTGTCAAGGGAAGTAATGAAAATTATAGGAGTATCGCTGAATTTTCTGATTTCTTTAGCAACATCAAAGCCGTTCATACCGGGAAGTTTCACATCAAGCAAAATAATATCGAAGCTCTCCTCATACGCCCTGCTTAAAGCGCTGTCGCCGTCGTATACGCTGACACTCTCAAACCCGTTAAGCTCCAAAAATTCTTTAACCGTTTCATTTAATGAAACGTCGTCTTCAACTATAAGGATTTTTCTTTTCATTTTAGCCTTTTTTGTTTTATATTATTTTACAAAACTAAACCGAATCTAAACTAAAACTCCTCCAAAAGATCTTTTTTAAGAAATTTTTTCTTTTTGGCGTAAAAATACGTATAGGCTTTTATCTTTTTACCGTTTAATATTGCTGTTATTTTTTTTCTTTTATAATAATGAGGCACCTCTTCAAGCCTGTCGAGACGTTTTAACAAGCTGTAGTTTACATCATACACTTCGCCTTTTATATAAAAACCAATACCAGGAAGATCTAAAAGATACGGATACCATCCGCTTTTGCTAAGGATTAAAGGATATTTTTTTGAAGTCACGGCGTATCCCAAAAACTTTGCGTTTTCGAGATAGCTATGTAATTTTTTATTTTGTTTCAAACTTCCGTAAACAAATATTTTCATTTACATTGATAATAAATTATCATTTTTTGCGCAGGAATACTGATACCTATTTGTGATGATTTAGGATCTGTCAATATAAATAAATCTGATGCTTTAGTTTTATACAAAGGCACTTTGTTATCTACCATTTTCACAAAATCAAGTGTATCGCTTTTGTTGTCCACATAAATAACAAGTGATTTATCCTGCGGTTTAATTTTTACCGCATATAAAGCTTTCAATGTTTTTTGAAGCTGTGCTTTTGTTTTTTCATTATTAGGAATATTGTAAGTTTTGTTGTTTTCTTTAAAACTTAATCCCAAAGTTTCGCATGTGTATGTCTGATTTACATTAAATGCAAATGCGAAGATTACTAATATACTCAAACTGAATATTTTTTTCATATTTTTCCTTTACATAAATTTTCTAATTTCCCTCAATGCTTCAAGAGCCCCTTTTTTTATCTGTATATCGGCGCCGTCGGCTTCAAGGGGATTTATTCTGATTAGCGTAGAATCGAAACTTCTTCTAACTCTTTCGCTCATCATTCTAACTGTCGGTACCGCTTTTCCCGCTCCAATCTCAATTATAACAAGTTTATCGTTAATTTGAGAAAGCCAATACTCAAATCTTGCAAGCTGAAGATTCACCCTTTTATCCACAAACCTAAGGTCACTAAACATCAAAATATTCGGTCTTGCTATTGTTTTACAGTTTTTGCAAAGCGGATAATTCAGTGCTTCAAACTTTTCTTCGTCAATTTCTATATGCTCATTGTTTTCCCATATACTATCACTGCATGGCTCACTGCACTGAAGGTAATGAATACTGCCGTGAATTTCCACTATTTTCATTTCACTAAATCCCGCTTTTTGAAAATGACCGTCTACATTTGAAGTAAAAATAAATTTTTCATGCGGCATATTAAATAAGATGTTAAATCCTTCATGAGGGGTGGTGTTTCTGTACATATTTAGTCTGTGTCCGTAAAACGCCCAAGCAAGGCGCGGATTTATATCAAACCATCTCGGATTTGCAAGAGCCTGAAAACTCAGTCCCAACCTTTTAGCTATCGGATACGCTTTCCAAAAACCTTCATTTCCCCTGAAATCAGGAAGCCCACTGTCTACTCCCATTCCGGCTCCCGCCGTAATTAAAAGATATTTAGCTTCTTTTATAGCCTTTGCGGCTTTTCTTATTTCACTCATTCCCCTCCTTTTGAATATTGGTATATTGGTTATTTGTTATTAGTGTATTAGTATTTATATTATTTACATTTTTCACTGTACACTTTTCACTTATATTTTACCCTCCTGTTTCCCAAAACGCACGTGTTGAAACTTCCTCATCCTGCCAATCGTTTTTTTCAGGTTTATTGGCAACGACTTCTCTTAAAATTTCAGATGCTTTTTGAATATTTCCTTCTCTTAGGGCTTCTTTGATATTATAACTCTCCGTAAAGAAAAGACACGGAATCAAATAACCTTCGGCGGTTAAACGTATCCTATTGCAGCTTTTGCAAAAATCTTCATTGTGAGGTTCGATTATACCGAATACATACCCGTCTTCCGTTTCGAAATATCTGCTGGCACTGTTGTCTTTCGGGAGCTCTTTAAATTTGTATTTTTTCGCTATTTTATCAAGTATTACTTTAGAATCAACTCTTTTTACTCCGGGATATGCCCTTTCGTTTTCCATAAATTCTATAAATCTTATAGTTACTCCCTTATTTTTGGCAAACTCTAATAAATCTAATATTTCAGTATCATTAATACCCTGCATTACTACAGTATTTAGTTTTACCTTTAATCCGACTTTTAACGCTTCGTCAAGTCCTTGTATTACTCTGTTTAACACATCTTTTTGTGCTATTTTTGCAGCAACTTCAGGCTTTAGAGAGTCAAGGGACATATTTACCCTTTTCAGTCCGGCATCTTTAAGTTTTTTGGCATATTCTTTTAAATAATAACCGTTTGTAGTAAGTGCTAAATCAAGGTCAGGTCTGTAATCATGTAGCATTTTTACAAACACATCAAGATCTTTTCTTAAAAGCGGCTCTCCTCCTGTTAAACGAATTTTATTTATTCCTTCGTCAATTGCAAGACGCAAAAATTCAAACATCTCCTCATATCTTAAAATATTCTCATGAGGTTCCCATTCAAAAGGAGTGTTAGGCATACAGTAAAGACATCTGAAATTACACCTGCTGGTAACCGACACTCTGATGTAATCTATTTTTCTTTCAAATTTATCAATTAACATTTTTAACCTTTAATGTTATAATAAAATAACTTTTTGGTTATATATTACCAAATATAACGCTTTAAAAATTGTATCACAAAAAAGGTTGAATTGATGTCTTTTTATCAAAATTTAGAAAAAATTATAGAATGCGGCGATATAAACAAAAAATTCGATATGTTTTACGAAATATGGAACAACAAAGAAAGCCTAAACTTCAAAACCGATAAAAAACCCAAACTTTTTGAAAAGCCGAGTTATGCAGACTTTTGTGAAATTGTTCATCCTTCAAGAGTTCCGAGAAGGAGAGGATTTGATACGAATGAAAAAAAAGCCGTCTTATTACATGCGATAGTACACATCGAATTCAGCGCAATCGATTTGGCACTTGATGCATGCTACAGATTCCCAAATCTGCCTGATGAATATTATTATGATTGGCTTGAAGTTGCGGAAGACGAGATAAGACATTTTAAAATGATAAACACCCTTCTTGAAAAAACAGGCTATAAATACGGTGATTTTCCCGTTCATAATTCATTATTTGAAGCAAGCCAGAAAACCCAGGATCTTTTAAGCCGAATGGCGATAATCCCGAGATGGTACGAAGCCGGAGGACTTGATGCAAATGAGAAAATTATAAAAAAACTCCAAAAAACAAAAGATCCTTTCGCACAGGAAGTAATAGATGCACTGATGATAATATTAAAAGAAGAGATCCCTCACGTACAAAAAGGTGATAAATGGTTCAAATTCGAATGTAAGCGCCAAAATCTTGAACCAATTGAAACATATTTCAAAATAGTGGATAATTTTTTCAAGGATTGGAAGAAAAAAGATTTAAACGTAGCTGCCAGACTCAAAGCCGGCTTTACGTGTAAGGAACTGAAAATTTTAAACGAAAAAATAGAGTGTTAAAATATTCCGCACTCAATATTTGTTCCGTCTGCAAAATCGGCTCTGATAACTTCAAAATAAATATGTAAATTTTCTGGTTTTTCGTCTTTTAAATACTGCTCTAAATCTGAATTTAACTGATGAGTTTTTTTAATTGTAATTTCTCCTCCAACAGGCAAATCCACATCTCTTTGTATAAAATCTTTAAAAATTTTAACTTTATCTTTATCCTCAACATACAGATTACCTGAAAGATATGTAATTTTTTTAGGGTATTCGTTTTTTAAAGTAACTGTAATATCATAATAAGGAATAACTTCATCGTGATATTTGTATTTCATATTTACAACTTTGATTTTTTTACAGCTTTTTACAGCAAGTTGTGTTTTTACTTCTTTTTTAACTTCTTCATTGCTTTTTTTAATCTCTTTTTGCTGAACTTTGATCTCTTTTTTAAGTTCTTCAATTTCAGCATCTTTTTTATCTACTTTTTTTTCAAGCTGTTCTATTTTTTGAAGAAGTAAATCGAGTTTTTTATTAATATCATCACTGCTTGCACCGAAAAGTAAAGCAGCCCCAAGACCCAAAATAGCTAATTTTTTCATTCTTTGCCTTTTTTTTCTTGCTATTTTATCAAAAAAGTATTACAATTCTACTTACCGACCAGTAAGTAAGGAGAATAATGGCAACAAAAGAAGATATTTTAAAAACAGCGTTAAAACTATTTGCCAACAGAGGTTATGAAAACACTTCTTTAGAAGAAGTGGCAAATAAAATTGGAATAACCAAACCGGCAATTTATTATTATTTCAAAAATAAAAAAGCTCTTTACAATGAAATTTTTATTGAAAAATTTTCAAAGCTTGAATTTGAATTAAAAGATTCTTTGGAAGAAAATTTAAAAGAATACATCTATAAATTAGGTGATTTTTTCATAAAAAACCCTTGTATTGCAAAACTTTTTTCAAAAGAAATTACTTCTGAGGCTATGCATTTGGAAGTAGACACCCTAAAAGTTATATCAAAAACATTAAAACACCTTACAAAAATACTTGAAAAAACAAACCTAAACCCGTTTTTTATTCAAACAATGGTGGTATCTACTTTTACAACATATGCAAATACACTAAAAGTTAGAGAAAGAATAACAGGTATATTAAAAGATGACAAACTTACAAAAGATTTCGATATTACAAAAGAAATATATCAGACAATATTACATTATATAAAGGCGCACAAATGAAAAAATATTCGATTATCTTAGTATCGGCTTTACTGCTTAATGCCGAATCAATTGGGGATTTACTCAATAAAATAGAACAAATCCCTGATACTAAAATAGATAATTTAATGATTAAAGAGATGAAAACAAACAAAAAAAGTGTTGTAAACTCTTTATATCCGAAAATTACACTCACAGCATCGGCCGAGCATTTTTCACGACCTAACAGTTTGGTTCCATTGCCTCCAACGGAAAGTACTAAAATTATAATGAGCGGAGGAAGCCTCCCTTTTTCACAAAATATTTACCGCTTAGGATTTTCGGTATCAATGCCAATCTTTATAAAAGAAATTTACGAAAACAAAAACAAAATGGAATTCTTACTAAATGCAACTAAATACCAAGCTAAAATAAATCTAATAAAAAGACAAAGCACTTTAATTATTTATGTTAGTAATTTGAATTATTTGTATGCATTAAAAAATGCTCTAATTTCGCAACAACAATCAATTCAGACAACATATGAGGGGCTAAAAAAAGGTGTTGAAGTCGGAAGAGTTCCTGAATTTAAACTTTTAAGACTCAAAGATTCATTAATTACCATACAAAATAAAATTTCAGAAATAAACACCAAAATAGCGGATATTCAATCTAAAATTTACACCCTTACAAATACGGAAGTTTCGGAACCAATTAATTTCGTATCTTACAGAGTGGAAAAAAGCGAATTTTTCGCAATTAAACCCTTACAAGAAAAACTAAAATCAAGTTATTACGACATAAAGGCAAAAAAAGCTGCCAATTATCCGAAAGTAATGCTTAAAATCCAAGGAAACAGATCTTTTGCAAAAGCCTATAATACTAATGAAGGAATTGTGGAAGATTTCGCAAGTGCTGGAATATACGTAACATGGGATATATTCAACAAAAAAAACAACTCCGAAATTCAAAAAGCAAAAATAGAAGAATCTAAAACATCTCTGGAAATTCAAAAAACCGTTAAAGATTTAACTGCACAAATTAATTATATCAACTCATCTTTATCAGAAATAAAAAAACAGCTCTTATCAACAAAGGAATCTATTGCATTAAAAGAAGAGCTTTTAAAAGGTGCGAAAGTGGCGTTTAAACTAAACACTATGACGGTTGACGAGTATCTGAAATACGAAGATGACCTCGCAAAAGCAAAAGCCGATCTTGCAAACCTGATCGCATTAAAAAATACCCTAATCGCACAAAAAGCGTTAATTTACGGAAAAAATCTTAAAAAGGTGTTCAAATGAAAATATTAAAAATAGTAATCCCGGTACTTTTAGCCGTAATTCTTGCCGTAAGCGGCATGAGACTTATTAAAAAAAGACAGGCTGTTGATGAAAAACTCCCTCCAGCGGAACAAATAGCAATAGTTGTAAAAACCATCACTCCAAAGATTGAAAACAAAACTATTACACTACCATATGTTGCTACAGTTAAAAACGATAATGAAGTGCTTGTAAACACAAAATTCGCAGGTAAGATTTTATACATCAAAAACCTTGGTGATGATGTAAAAAAAGGTGAAGTTGTAGCAAAAATAGATAGCAGCGACCTTAATGCGAAACTAAAAGAGATAAACTCACAAATCGCTTCTGTTAAAAACAAACTCTCAGCAGAAGAGATCAACCTTAAAAACCTTCTTGCCACACACGCAAGAACCAAACAGCTTCTTGATGTAAAAATGGCTTCAATAGAGCAGTACCAGACTGAAGAGAGCAAAATAGCGACTCTAAAAGCCCAGATCAAAGCCGATAAAAACTCCCTTAACGCACTGTATGCAAACAAACAGGCCGTATTAAACAACCTCACATACACAACGCTAAAATCACCTATAAACGGTGTGATAAGCGCAAAAATGTTAAACAAAGACGACATAGCGTTTATGGGCAAACCTATACTTAAAATTACGCCTAAAAACGGAAACTACCTGTTTATCACACTGCCAAAAGATTACAAACAGATAGTATACAAAGGTAAAGTTTACGACTTAAAAGCCTTAAACAACACATTCAATTCACTAAAAACATTCAAAGCGGAAGTTAACGACCCTACACTTCTAAACGGTGAAAAAGTAAACATCAAAGTGGTTGAATTCAGCGGCAAAGGTATGTTTTTACCATACGATGCGATCCTGACCGTTAACGGCAAAAACTACGTGTTTGTGGTAAACGGAAACAAAACCGACATCAAAGAGGTAAAAATACTCGCACAGGGTGAAAAATACGCCCTGATAGATCAAAACATCACAAGCCCGGTAGTTTACGCCAAACCGGATATTCTTCTTAGAATAAAAGCGGGATACCCGATAAAAGTGGAAAATTAAACAATGACAAATATACAAATAACCAATATACCAAAGGATAAAAATGTTTGAGTTTTTTCATAAAAGGACGCATTTTCTGTTTGCGATCATACTCGGTATGTTCGTATTCGGAATTATCGGACTTATAAAAATGCCAAAAAACCTCTTTCCGGATTCAAACAGACCGGAAGTCGTAATCTTTACACAGGTTCCGGGTGCCCCTGCCAACGTTGTAGCCACCACGGTATCCAAACCAATCGAAGAAGAGATGGCGACACTTAGCAACGTATACGAGATCAAATCCACAAACGTTGCGAACTTCTCGATCGTGCATGTGATATTCAATTACAAAAAAACACTCCAGTCAGCCGCGGTTGACGTATCAAACGCGCTTAACAGAATCAAAGGAAAACTGCCTGAAGGTTCTACCCCGGCAATTTATATAGTAGGTGCGTTTACGGCTCCTGTGGATGTGTTTTCACTAAGTCCTAAAAACGATTCAATCACACTGCCTGAAATCAGAAAAATTGCCGACAGTTTTATAAAACCTAAACTTCTAAGCAACAAAGATATAGGAAACGTGGAAATCTTCGGGGGATACCAAAGTTCAATCATGATCAAAATAGACCCTCGTAAAATGGAAAAATACGGTCTCACACTTGATAACTTTATAAAAGTATTAAAAACATCAAACATCGACCTTCCTATCGGGTTTATTAAAAGCAAAGACTCGTTCTTGACACTTACGTTTTACGGAAATGAAAGCGATATCAAAAAACTCAAAAACCTTTTTGTAAAACCGAACCTAAAGCTCTCGGACATTGCCGAAGTAAAATGGAGCTATAAAACAAACAACAGCGCATATGTAGGAAACAACACCCCTTCAATCGCCGTATCAGTCCAGAGGGCTCCTGGAGGAAACCTTCTTGCCACAAGCGACGCGGCAAGGGATATGATGAAAAAAATTCAAAAAGAGTATCCAAATATCAAAGTAACCGTTTCGGATACACAAAGAAACATCGTAGAAACCGCAAACATCAATATGATAGAAGCACTAAGAGATGCGATTATATTCACACTTATGGTGCTTTTAATCTTCCTTGCGAACCTAAGGGCGCTTGCGGCTGCGGCAATTTCGATTCCGATGGTGTTTTTCGGTGTTCTTGCTTTTCTATACCTAACAGGCGGGGAGCTTAACGTAATTATTTACACGGCTATCATCTTAGCCCTCGGGATGCTAACGGACGACGCCGTCGTCGTACTTGAAAACATAGAGCGTCACCTCGAAGAAGGCGAAGAGTTAAAAGCCGCCATTTACAACGGTACAAAAGAAGTGCTTATGCCGGTATTTGCGGGTACGATATCGACAATTGCGATTATTTTCCCGTTAATGTTTGTAGGCGGATACCCTGAAAAGATCTTCCGTCCTTTGATTGAAACATTAATCGTGGCGCTCCTTATCAGCTGGTTTTTATCTGTTACGTTTATCCCGAAACTTTCGGAATACCTGTATAAAAACGGTACGAACAAAACCAAATTCGAAAAATTCTTTGAAGCGCTATATCAAAAAACAATTGCGAAACTTATTACCCCTTATGTGGGAATTCTTAAATTCTCAAACGGTAAATTTAAAGTATTCAGAAGATTCTTACTCATTGCCGGTGCGGTATTCGTACTTGCAATGACTATGAAAAACATCGTCCCTACTATCGGAAGAGACGTAATGCCTCCGATGGATACGGGGATTATGAAAGCAAAAATCGAATTTTCATCAAACCTTAACGCGGACGAAAGCGCTAAAAGACTTAAACCGTTCTTAACATGGCTAAATAAACAGCCTTGGCTTGAAAAAAGTTCAATTGCCATAGGAACCGAGCAGGGAGTTCTTTCTATCAGCGGTAACGGTGGCGGAAACAGTGTCGGAATGACAATCATCGCCGTTGACAGATTCCACAGAAAAAGAACAATCTGGCAACTTGAAAAAGAAGTAAGGGAAGAACTTGCCAAAATAGAAGGAATCAAAAACCTTGCGGTATTTGACTACGGTGCGACTGCACTTTCGACAATCAACGCTCCTTTGGCGATTGAGTTTAGAAGCGACAACTATGAAAGTCTGCCTCAAAAAGCAAAAGAAGCAGAAGATATTATCAAAGACATCAAAGGTCTTACGACTACGATGATCAGCTGGGATAAAGACTTCCTTGAAGCCGAAATCGTAATAGACAAAAACAAAGCCCTAAGTTACGGACTGACACCTGCCGCTATCGTTTCACAGATTGCGATAAAAGACCAGGTGGCGTCAATTTCAAGCTCGCTTGCATCTATGAACGTACAGTTTGTAAGGGTGAGATTCTTGGGAGATTATTCTAAAAACCTGCAAACGCTTAAAATGCTTCCTATCACAACCAAAACCGGAACGGTTCCTTTAAGCGAACTTGCGGATATCAAAACGCATTTCACTTACAGCAAAATCGAAAGAAACGACCTTGAGTATTCAATCGAAGCACAGGGTTACAGGGAAAAAAGAGCCATCAGTAAAATCACGGACGATGCGGACAAACTTCTGCACGAACACGGTATTACTAATTATTATCAATCAGGTGATATGAAAGAGCTTAACGACTCTTTCGGCAGATTAATCAAAGCCGTGGTAATCGGTGTAATTGTACTGATTCTTACACTTATGGTTGTTTACCAGTCACTCAGACTCTCACTCATTATGATTGTAGTACTTCCGCTTTCAATGATCGGCGGTATGTGGGGACTTCTGATTGCAAACAAACCTTCATGTATGCCGAGTATGGTGGGACTGCTGCTGCTTTTCGGTATCATCATCAAAAACGCGGTACTTTTAATAGACTTCTATAAAGAGTACGAACATCAGGGAATTCCTCCGTTTGAAAGTGCGATTGCGGCTATTAAGATCAGATTCAGACCTGTTATGATGACGGCGTTCGGTACGATTGCCGGAATGATTCCTATCGCTCTTGAACAGGCTATCGGACTTGAAAGACTCTCGCCTATTGCGGACGTGGCTATCGGCGGACTCTTTATCGGTACGTTCTTAACACTTGTATATGTACCGATGTTCGCATACTCTACAGACCCGAGAAGAAAAGAAGAAAAAGAAAATTAATTCTTTTCTTCACATTCCGTTAACTATTAAAAACTATAATTTCACAAAAAAGGAGAACATATGCTCAAATATGCAACACCTGCCGGACTTAAAGAAATAAGAACCAATATTGATGAATTCCTAAAACTTTACAAAGAGGATAAAGCCGTACTAATCGATATAAGAATGCCTTTTGAGAAAAAAGTATGGGGACTGAAATTTACTATCGAACTCTCACCTGAAGAGCTTGAAGCAAACCTTGATAAACTTCCTAAAGACAAACTGATCGTTACAGCATGCCCTGGAAACGGACGCTCTCCTTATGCAGCAATTTACCTTAAAGAAAAAGGATTTAATGCTAAATATCTTGAAGAAGGTTTAATCGAACTTATGAAAAAATTAAAAGGAGCGGAAGCTAAAAACTTCCTTTCTTAATCTTTTTTTGAAGGAAGACAATGTTTTATTTTGAAATCTTCATAATCGCCACCGTTTTAAGCGCATTTTTCGCACTCGGGGGAGTCGGAAGCGCAACCGCTATGGTTCCCGTAATGCACTGGATGGGGATCGATTTTAACTTCGCAAAGGCAATCGGCCTTTTCGTAAACACAACCACCACCCTTACAGCCACGTTTATGAACATAAAAAGAAAAGTACTCGATATCAAATTCGCCCTGCCCCTTGCAATATCACTCGCAGCATTCGCTCCATTTGGAGCAATGTACTCAAAGCACATTCCCGTTCATGAGGTAAAATGGCTTTTTGCCATATTTTTATTTTTCAGTGCAAGTATGATACTGTTTGGGAAAAAAGAGCAAAAATTCCACTACGACAAACAGTGGGTAATGGTTCTAATAGGTGCGATTGTGGGATTCATAAGCGGACTTCTCGGGATCGGTGGCGGTGCTCTTTTAATGCCAATAATGATTCTGCTCGGATTTGACGCCAAAAAACTGGCCGTAACGATGAGTTTCGTTATTCCGTTTTCTACGTTTGCGGCGTTTTTGACCTATATGAGTTTTGTAAAATTCGACTGGGTAATACTAACTGTAGCAGCAGCGGGAGCGATACTCGGTGGATATATAGGAAACTACTTTATGCATTTCAAACTAAACCAGCAGCAGATTAAAAAAATAATCGGAATTCTTTTGTATATAATTGCAATAAAAATGATTTGGAGTCTTGTAAATGCTTAAATACGCACTTCCGGAATACAACAAACAGATAAAAATATCAACGCAAGAAGCAAGAAAACTGCTTGAAAACAACAAGGCGGTAATTTTAGATATACGAATGCCGGACGAGGAAGACGTACTAAAACACGATTTCGTCTTAAGGCTTGATCCTTTAAAACTTGAAGAACACCATATTCATCTCCCGAAAGACAAAACCATCCTTGTCGTCTGCAACACCCAAAACCGTTCTCCTTTTGCGGCACTATATTTAAGGGAAAAAGGATACGATGCAAAATATATCGAAAAAGGCATAAAAGAGCTCGAAAAAGAGTTTCAAAAGGATGTAATTAAATATGAAAATTGCTAAATGGAGCATTGCAGCATTAATATCATACGGTGCAACTTTATGGATAAAAAACTTAGTTTTTAATTTTGTTGCAAGTATTTTGGTTTGGTATTTAACATTATATTATTTAAATAAATTTTTAGAAGGATAAAATTGAAAAAAGATATTTTAGCTCTCATAATCTCTCTTGTTATTACTATGATTATACTTAACATTTTAAAACTTCCTCCAATTGCAGGTTTTATTATTGGCTCAATACTTTGGAGTGTTTTGCATTTTAATCTAAAAAAAAGACTTTGAATTTTTGTAATTTACTAATTTGTAGATATTTTATTTATTTCCAATTCAAATAGGCTATAATACTTCAAAAAAAGGCTCAGTATGGATTTAACTCACATCAATGAAAAACACAACCCTAAAATGGTGGATGTCGGAGATAAGGAAATTACAAAAAGAGTAGCGACTGCAAGCGGTGTAATTCATATGCAAAAAGCCACAAAAGAGGCTATCTTAAAAGAAAAAACAAAAAAGGGAGCCGTACTTCAGACTGCAATTATTGCAGCGATTATGGGAAGTAAAAAAACAAGCGAACTTATCCCTATGTGCCACAATATCCTCATAGACGGAGTTGATATTGACATAGAAGAAATTGAAGACGGATTTAAAATCATAGCAACCGCCAAAACCACATCAAAAACCGGTATCGAAATGGAAGCACTTACGGCTGTGAGTGTAGGACTTCTTACGATATACGACATGGCAAAGGCAATTGACAGAGAAATGGTGATAAGCGACATCAGACTCGAATACAAATCCGGCGGAAAAAGCGGAACATTCAAAAGAAGTTAACAGTTAAAAATGAAAAGTGAAAAATTTAAATATAAATCATCAACTTTACACTCTTCACTTTACACTTTTCACTTTAACCTTCCCTGCTTCATACTCGTAGGCGGCAGATCAAGCCGCTTCGGAAGCGAAAAAGACGACAAAGCCCTGCTTTTTTACAGGCAGCAGTACGACAAATGCAGGCAAATTTTCAAAAACGTCTATTTTGTGGCAAAGTACAAAAAGTTTAAAAACTATCCGTTTTTCATCGAAAAATCAAAAATATACGCCCCGCTTCCGGCTCTTGAGGAGATTGTAAAAAAACACAAAAAGATCTTCATCCTAAGCGTCGACACACCAAACATTACACCACAATCGATTATTAAACTGCTTCATAAAAAAGCTGTAGCTTCCGATAATCCGTTAATAGGCTATTACGATTACACAATGCTTGCTAAAATCAGAAAAAACCTAAAAGGAAAAATGAGAATTTTCGATATAAACTCCAACAAAATAAAAATCAAAGAAAAAGAGGTGTTGAATATAAATACACTCAACGATTTAAAAAAACTATAAATCCTCCCAAATCCTCTCAGGGTGTTTATAAAGATGCCATTTAGAAAGATCCCCCTCTTCTATGTCACTTAAATCAATCTCAATGTTCAATTTTTTTGCTTTTTCTATTAAATCACTTATTTCCATATCAAATCCAAACAGTTTAATGTAATTTCTGACAGCTTTTTCAAAGTATTCAGCAACATTCTGCCCTTTTAACGCTTTAGCAAGTAAAGAAATAATTTGCTGAAGATACGCACTCTTTACAACCTGCCCTATTTTTATTCTTTTATCTTCTATTTTCATATAGTTTTTCAATTCGTTCAAAATTTCTTTCACATCCCCTTTTGCAGCAAAAATCTCTGATTTTTGAAGTTTATCTCTCCATTCTCTTTCAAGTTCCTGATAATCTTCAACATCTTCTAAAAACGGATGCTCTTTAACGAATTTTTCAATTAAATTTAGGTCATGTGTTGCCAAAACTCTATGAAACTCAAGTAAAATATTGGCTTTTTCTTTTAAATCTTCCACCTCTTCTTTAAACATAGGGAACTGTTCCAATATTTCTGCTATATTAATAACTTTTTTGTACTCTCCTTGTTTTAACAGTTCTCTTGCCCTGTTTATAAGGTTTTCCCCGTATTTTATAGCTTTTTCATACTCATCCGAATCACTTAAAAACGGAAATCTGTTTACCAAAGAAAAAAAATCTGAAAATTCTTTTTTTTGAAGTTTTTGAGACAAAAGATAATATAACTGCTTCTCATTAAACAGTGTCTGAATAAAAGGAGTTTTTTCCGTAACTCCCCTAAAAGGTTTCAATACCTCCCTTACTTCATCCTCTTTATCTTTTTGGAAGATCATTTCTTTTGCTTTATTAAAAACTTTTTTCCAGTCATCTTCCATTTTTTTATAATAAACCGTATTTTTTAAATAAGGATATTTTGTTGCCAAAGAATAAGCCAAAGGGTATTTCAAGTTCAAAACAGCTTTTTTAAATTTTTCAAACTCACTGAAATCATTAAACAGCGACTGTACAAGACTTCTTTTTGACGGTATTTTAAGAAATTGTGCCAAAATCTGTTTAGCAAGCTCGACTTCACCTTTTTCAAATTTTTTCTGAGCCAAAAGTAAAAGTTTATTCCATTTTTCTTCCAACGCATCATATGTTTTTGTCATTTTTAAAAATGGATTTTGACTTACGAGCTCATAAGCTTTTTCAAACTCATTATTTTCAATGAGCTCAGCAAGTTTCTTTTCATCTTCATATAAATTATAAAAATATATACTCCCATCCAACGTTCCTATAATTAAACAGTCATATTCAGGTACATATTCGATTACATTAGGCAGTTCAAGTATCTTAATAAACTCATCACTTATTAATTCATAATTTTCCATAGAATAAAGATATACTTTTTTATTGGTATCGGAAATAGCAAACATAAAACTTTCGTCACTGTTAAAAGCGACATCTAAAATCATGTCAACCATTGAAGGAAGTCTCTTTAAAATTTTACCTTTTGCGTAATTCCATACAACAAGCTCTCCTGTTTTATCGCCGCTTATAAGTCTTTGATTATTCATAAACCTGACAATGCTAACAGCTCCTTTATGAACTTTTTTTCTATAACTTATATCCATTGATGATATGTTGGTAATTGTGACGAATTTATCATAACTTCCCATAGCACCCCACAAACAGTTTTTCGAAAAAGCCACAGAAGTTACATAATCAGCATGAGGGGGAAGAGATGTAACCATTTTACCGGTAGCCATTGACCATATGTATGTTCTCCCGTCTTCTCCTCCCGTCATTAAATATTTCTCTTCACTGTCAAAACTTACACTTAACACATCCCCTTTATGCCATCCTAAAGTATAAATAAGTTTTTTTTCTTTTAAAGACCACACCGTAGTTTTATGCTTCCCTCTTATTCCAATAGCCAAATATTTACCGTTATTAGAAATATCAACACTGTTTTCTTTCGGATTATTTTTAGGAAGTTTGATTTTAAAACCGTCTAATAACTTATAATTATTTATATCGTAAATTCTAACGGTATTTGTTTCATCAACTACACATATATGTCCATCCCCAATATATCTTATTTTACTAACCGCCCTTTTTACATTCAATATTTTCTTTGGCTGCAAAAATTCTCCTTTTAAAAATATGTTAACATTTTATCAAAAAAGGTTTTTTTATGACTTTAACTATTATCGACACTTTTGGATTTTTATTCAGAAATTTCTACGCGCTGCCGCCTCTCAAAAGCAAAAAAGGATTCCCAACGGGAATGATTACAGGGTTTTTAAATTTTGTAGCGTCACTCGGGAGGGATTTTGAAACGGATTATATTGTTTTTACTTTAGATTCAAAAGAAAAAGACACATTCAGAAAAGAGATTTTCAAAGACTATAAAGCAAACCGCCCAGAAGCTCCGGAAGATTTGAAAACTCAACTTCCGGTAGCAATTGAACTAATTAATGAAATGGGCTTTAAAATGCTTGAAATCCCGGGATATGAAAGTGACGACATAATAGCAAGCCTTGCTAAGTTAGCGGCAAGTCAGGGTATTAAAGTAAAAATAGTTAGTCATGACAAAGATATGTACCAACTCATAGACGACGATAAAATAGTTATATTCGACCCAATTAAAAAAGTGGAAATCAACGAAGCCAAATGTATAGAAAAATTCGGCGTTCACCCTAAAGATTTTATAAATTTTCAGGCGCTTGTAGGAGATTCAAGCGATAATATTCCGGGTGTAAAAGGCGTAGGCGTCAAAACAGCCGCAAAACTGATAAACCAATATAAAACTCTTGAAAATTTATACGACCATATCGACGAAATAAAAGGCGCCCTTCAAAAAAAACTCCTTGCAGACAAAGAAAACGCATTTTTAAGCCGTGAGCTTGTAACCCTTAAAACAGATCTGTTTGATAACATCAACCTTGAAGAGTTTAAATATCCGGAAATCAACCCAATACTCAAAGTAGCCGACAAATTGATAGACTTGGATATAACATCGATACTTGAGAGAGTAAAAAAAGACGGTCTTTACGTCAAAACCAAAATGCCGGATAATCAGGTAAAATTTGATGCTGTACTTATAGAAAACGAAAAAGAGCTTTTTGAAATAATTGATAAAATTGAAGATAAAATAGTAGCATTCGATACCGAAACCGACAGCCTTGAAAATCCGAATATTGTTGGTTTCAGTTTTGCTTATGAAAAAAACAAAGCCTATTATGTACCTATCAATCATTTTTATTTGGGGGTAACGGATCAAATTCCTGAAAAAACGGCTCTAAAAGCAATACAAAAAATTCTTGATAAAAAGGTAATAGGACATAACCTGAAATTTGACTTCAAAATGCTTAAAAAATATGGCCTTGAAATTCCAACCCCTCATGCAGACACGATGATACTGGCATGGATACTCGACCCGGACAGCCCGGTCGGACTTGACAGTGTAGCCAAAAGATACCTTGACCATCAAAATATAAAATTCAAAGAAGTGATAGGAAAAAGAAAAAACTTCTCGGAAGTCGACATCCAGGAAGCCGCAAAATACGCGGCTGAAGACGCACTTATTTCTCTTAAACTGTATGAAATACTAAAAGAAAAACTCTGGGAAGAAGTAAAGTGGGATATAGAAAATATCGAAATGCCTTTTATAAATCTTTTAATCGATATAGAATCTCAAGGAATAAAGCTTGACATAGAATATATGCAAAAACTTCAAACCGAAACCACTGAAAAACTTGAAAACCTCACGCAGGAAATATATAGATACGCCGGCAGCGAATTCAATATCAAATCTACAAAACAGCTGGCTCATATTCTTTTTGAAGTGTTAAAACTGCCTGTAAAAAGAAAAACAAAAACAGGCTACTCAACAGACGAAAAAGTCCTGACATCCCTAAAAGGAACACATCCGATTATTGAAAAACTGCTTGAATACCGCAAACTTGACAAACTTTTAAGCACATACATCATTCCTCTGCAGGAGTACGCCAAAAAAGACCCGAATCACAAAATATACACTAACTTCCTTCAAACCGGAACGGCTACAGGCAGACTTTCAAGCAAAAACCCGAATCTTCAAAATATCCCGACTTCAACGGATATAAACATACGTGACGCATTTGTAGCTGAAAAAGAGTTCGTAAGTTTGGATTATTCTCAGATTGAACTCAGACTCTTGGCACACTTCTCAAAAGACGAACATTTGATAAACGCCTTTTTGGAAGACAAAGACATTCACCTCGAAACGGCGGTAAAAATTTTCGGGGAAAACAGGGCAAAAGAATACCGCCCGGTGGCAAAATCTATAAACTTCGGACTTATATACGGTATGGGACCTAAGAAACTCAGCGAAACCATAAACGTTTCCACAAAAGAAGCCAAAGAATTTATAGAAAAATATTTCGCTTCTTTCCCTACCGTCAAAACGTTTTTGGAAAACACCAAAATAGAAGCAAGGGAAAAAGGATACGTGGAAACACTTCTTAAAAGAAGAAGGTTTTTTGACTTCGCGGCGGCAAACGCAAGAACACTCGCAAATTTTGAAAGAGAAGCCGTAAATACGATATTCCAGGGAAGTGCGGCCGATATTATCAAAAAAGCGATGATAGAAATCAAACAGCGATTCCCAAAAGCTAAAATGCTTTTACAAATACACGATGAACTTATTTTCGAAATAGATTCACGTGACGAGGCATACGAATATAAAAAAATTATGCAAAACGTCTTCAAACTCGAAGTGCCTTTGAAAGTGGGAATCAGTTTCGGAAAAAGATGGGGAGAGTTGAAATAATCAAGGAAGAACCACCTCGTCTACTTCATACACATCCCCGTTTCTTCCTTTTAAACTAAAAGAATTAACTTTTCTCTTTACAACAAACAATACTTCAGGTTTTTTATTTAAAACCCTAAAATATACAATTTCACCTTTTGAGTAATACTCCACGCCTTTTTTTATTTTTTTATCAAACAGTTTTTTACTTTTTACAATAATTCTTGATTCGATATTTACTTTATAAACCGTATTATCGGTTTTATTTAAAGCATAAAAAAAGTTTTTGTCTTTGCTGAAATTTAAAAGTTCCGTTCCTTTTAACCTTTCATCTTTAAATCTAAGCCCATACAATATTTCAGGATCTTTACGATTAGAAATCCTTATATTATAAAAATGATCTTTCGCGGAAACATATACGCTTTTTCGTTTTTCATCCACAAGCATACTTACCGCATTTTTAACCGGAACAGAACCTACAACTTTTTCCTTATTAATCCACTTTTTATCTACAACATAAAACATTTCATTAGTTAACACATAAAAAAACTTATCATCCCCGCTTTTTACAAAAGCATTTATACCCCAATATGCTTTTATGCCCAAATTTCTTGAATAATATATTTTCTTATTTTTAAATACACTCAACACACCGTTATTACTCATACAATAAATCAAATTATTATCCGTTAAACATTTTCGTATCATAAAAGGATTTAACAATTCAGTATCATCCTCAGGATAAAAGAGATTTTTTATATTTATAAAATTTATTTTTGTATTGTTAACTAAAAACAAATAATTGTCTTTTAAATTTTGTAAACTTACGAAATGAATATTATTATAATAATTATGATAATAATCAGTTTCTATTTTCATTGAAGAAAAACTTTTATTATTTTTCATATCATATATATTTAATACCGCATTTACTAAAACACCTTTTTCACCAATTTCCGGAGACTTTTTAAAAAAATACAATACGTTATCATTATGGCCAAATGCCGCTAAAAACTCGGGAACATACTCTTTCAACTTCATAGGAATAAACAATACCTCTTTTGAAAAAAGAACATCACCCAATTTATAATTTTTATACTCAACTTTACGAGCATTTTCAGCTTTTGAAGTTTTTGTGTTCAAAAAAGTACTTTTTTGTGTTTGCGGCAGATTAAAAGCATACAAACCCAAACTTCCTATTACCAATCCAATTAACAGTTTGATTAATTTTTTCATTTGTAGGCCTTTTTTTTAATTATAACTCTTAATTAATATTAAGTCAATATTAATTAATGATTAAAGACTACATATAAAATTTAATTATATTTGAACAAATATTCATACATTTTGATAAAATAAAGAAAAAAAGGAGAGAAAATGTGTCAATTACCTGATTTAGCAACTGCAACTAACGTAGTAATGGTATGCGGATTTTGGCTGTTTACCGTAGCAATGGTAATCAACTTCCTAAAAGCCTTCGCTAAATAAGCGAAGCTTTTATTTTTCTATCACAGCAATATCGATTAAATCTTTTGATATTTCTTTTTTAGGTTTGATACCTGCTTTTTCCTTAAGAAGTTCCACCTGTCTAATAACGTTTCCTCTTCCGGTTGTAAGTTTGTTTTTGGCGTTGTCAAATGATTTTTGAGCTGATTCAAGCGACTTGCCTATTTTTTCAAAATCTTCTGTAAATCCCCTTACCTTGTCGTAAAGACTTTCGGCTGCTTTTACGACCTCATCGATGTTTTTAGCCTGTCTTTCAAATCTCCAGCTGCTTTCAATGGCTCTTAGAGAAACAAGAAGAGTCGTCGGAGATACGAGCACCACACGTTTTTTAAACGCATACTCAAAAAGGGAAGAATCATTCTCAAGTGCCAGCATAAGAGCGTTTTCAATCGGTACGAACATAAAAATAAAATCAAGAGAATTTACTCCTTTTAAGTCTTCGTATTTTTTATCCGCTAAATCGTCTATATGTTTTTTCAGTGCCTGAATATGTGCTTTAATATATGTTTTATCTTCCGTTTTAATATATTCCTGATAAGCGTTTAGGGAAGTTTTGGCGTCAATTATCACATCCCTTTGATTCGGAAGATGAACGACCACGTCCGGACGGTAGCGTTTGTTGTCTTCATCATTAAGACTCACTTCCCTTTCAAACTCCCTGCCTTCGGTAAGTCCGCTTAGCTCCAACACTCTTTCAAGTACAAGCTCGCCCCAGTTTCCCTGTGTTTTGCTTTCACCCTTAAGGGCTTTTGTAAGATTTTCGGCATCAGTTGATAGTTTGTGGCTGAGTTCTTTTAAGTTTTTAAGTTCGTTTTGAAGTGCGCTTATTTTTTCAGCTTCGTCTTTGCTTAAAAATTCTATTTTTTCTTTAAACTCTTTCATCTGGTTTTGCAAAGGGTTCAAAATCTGTGAAAGACTCTCTTTTGAAGTTTTTGTCATTTTTTCGTTTGTTTTTTCAAGTATTTCATTTGCTAAGTTTTCAAAAGACTCTTTCAGTTTTTCTTCGCTTTTTTTAAGAAGTTCAAGTTTTTCTTCAAAAGCCTTTTCACTCTCTTCAAGTTTCGTCTTAAGTTCCTGATTTTCTACGGAGAGTCTGCTGCTTTGTTCTCTGTATCTATCCAATTCTTCTTTTAATTCAATCAATTCTTCGTTTTTTTTATTTAACATTTTTTCATTTTCATAAAGCTTGGTTTTAAATTCCTGAAGTTCCACACTTATATCAGAATATAATTTTTTGATATTTGAAAGTTCATTATCCAATTTTTCGTTTAGTTCCTCTTTTTCCCTGAGGTTTGAGAGTGTCTGTTCATATTTGGTTTGCATTTCTTTTAAAAGCTCTTTATTTTGGATATATTCTTTCTCCATAGTATGATATTTTTCCTTAAATTCACTAAGGTTTCTAATTTGCTCTTCCGAAATTGCGTTTTGCGTTTTTTCATACTGCAGTGATGCGTTTAATTCATTAATAGCCTGCTCTTTTAAGGAAAGCTCTTCTAATAAAGCATCGTTTTTTTTCTTTAAAATTACCACAATTACAACAGCTACAATAATCAAAACACCTAAAACACCCAGTAATATATAAATATTCTCCATCCTCTCTCCTATAGTAATTTTTCAAATTTTCTCAAATCTTTACGCCGTTTTGTGACGTCCGGCAGATATTTTTCAACTTCTTTCCAAAATTCTTTAGAATGGTTTTTATGCTTAATGTGCGCAAGTTCATGTACTACGACGTATTCTATCAATTCTTCAGGCAGCTGTGCGAGATAATAATTAAAACTCACTCCATTTTTCGGACTGCAGCTTCCCCATCTTGTTTTATTAAACCTAAACGATATTTTAGAAGGATATAAATTCATTTTTTCCGAATATATTTTAACGTAATGTAATATAATAGGGGGAAGTTTGTGTCTGAAAATTTCTCTCACGTCCTGTCCGTTTTTATCATATTTTGTACCGAAGAGATAAAAAAACTCTTTTTGTGAAAGTTTATGAATAATATGTTCGGCGTGCTTTAAAATAAATTTCTCAATGTGAAATTTCGGTACAAACCGATTACACCTAACCTCCACAAAATCCTCTTTTATTTCCATATACAGGTTTTTAATCGGTTTTTTTACGATTTTATACCTTATTTCTATCCCGTTGAAAAAAAGTTTCTCCATTCTATTTCTTCATAAATTCCACAATTTTGCCGTGAAATCTTGCAAAACAGAGATTTAAACTGTTTTCATAGATACTATCAAGTTTATCCCAGTTTTCTTCCACTCCTCTTTCGCACCACTCTCTCATTTCATCATAACTCTCAAACTCATACCCGTGTTTTTTAAGAAGCCTTCTTGTGTACGCGTCCACAACCATTATTTCCCTGCCGCATGCATAACACAAAATCGAATCCGCCGTTTCAAACCCTATCCCTTTCTGAGCTAAAAGCCACTCCCTGTCCACATTTTCCTTAAAACTCTCAAAATCCCCGAAATCCCTCAAGATATTACGGCTTAAGGCGATAAGACGCTTTGATTTTTGATTGTAAAATCCGGCCGGTTTTATTATTTCCGCCAAAAACACAGGATCTAAACTCGCTATATCTTCCACTCTCCAATTTTCATTTTCCATTTTCCATTGATTAAGGGCTTTTTCCACATTCTCCCATCTGGTATTTTGAGTAAGCACAGCTCCTACTACAACCTCAAAAGTACCGAAATTAGGCCACCAGTATTTCGGTTTGTTTTCTAAGAGGTTTTTGTTTTTAAGTTCAATTAACAGTTCGTACGAATTGCTAAACTCCATATTTAACCTCTTGCGTAATTTTCACTTCCCCGTCATCCACGGCTTTAAGTTTTTTCGCTTCCACGGCCTTTTTACCGTCTATTATAATTAAAAGAGCCTGAAATATTTTTTTACACTTTTCTTTTACGTCAAAGTTGTGTTTAAGTCCTGTCAGCATATGGGCAATAGGAGCTTTTGCCTCCATTCCTATTACATTATCCATACATCCGCTAAGCCCTATATCGGTTAAATAGCACGTACCCTCATCTATTTCCAAATCATCCGTTCCTATATGGGTGTGCGTTCCCACAACCGCCCCGACCCTGCCTTTTAGCATTAAATACATCGCTCTCTTTTCCGCAGTGGCTTCGGCATGAAAATCCACAAAAATAAACTTGTCTTTTCCCTCCACGAAACTGTTGAGTTCTATAAAGGGGTTTTTTCCGTAAGGCATGGCAAATATTCCCATTGCGCTTATTACGATAATATTGTCGTCTTCATAATACCACTCACCGGGAGCCTCGAAATAATTTAGAGGCCTTAGTATTTTATTTTCTTCTAATAGTTTAAACGCGTCTTTTTTCTTATCAAAAGTATGATTTCCGCCTGTGAAAATATCGACTCCCGCGTTTTTAAGCTCATTATATACTTTTTCGGTTATTCCGAATCCGTGTGCGGCATTCTCATAATTCGCTATTACATAATCGATATTATATTTCCTTTTAAGCTCCGGCAATAAATTCTTAACCATTTTTCTGCCGGGTTTTCCGACTATATCGCCTATGAAAAGTATATTCATTAAAATCCTTTGGTAAAATACTAAAATGAAAAAGTTTATTATACTAATAATTATATTCAATTTTTTAACCGCGTCTGAGAAAATAATCTATAAACATACTAAAACAACCCAAAACGGTATAGACGAACTGCTTATAAGCATAAAAAAAGACTTTATATCAAAAATCAATTATCTTTTTCCGGAATATTTAAATATAAACCCGGAAAAATCCTTTGTTAACCTAAGTTCTAATTATACTACTCTTAGCCATAAAGTTACAACTTCATTAACATTACATTTAAGACTTCCATCATTTAAAATTGAAAAAATCAAAAGTCCTTATAACATCAAAAATAATGTTAAAAAAACAGAACCGTCAACACAGCTTACTTATAAATTCAGACCTTACATACGTTTAAAAGACAAAAAAATCAAAGTATTTTTCTCCAATGCTTTTATGATTAAAAAAAACAGTTATTTTAACTTTACCTTTTTACAAAAATTTGATTATTATTTAGACAGTTACTGGGAAGAAAGCACTCAGTTTTCAATAAATAAAAAACAAAAAACATCAACGCTAAGCATTACAACAAACAGATATCAAAAACACAACCTCTTTTACACACTCGGTTTTTATAATCATTTTTATTTTTATAAAAAACTTTACATAATCGGATATGAATTAAACGGAGAGAAAAATAAAACCCCCTTTATTTCGGCACATACCGTTTTTATCAGTTACAGACAGAATATATTTGACACTAAAAGATTATATTATGAAATTAAGCCGTATTTACTATATTCAAAAACATATAATTTTAAACTAAAAGGCGTGTTGGATTTAAGTATAAATTATAAATTTTAGATAAAATTTCATTAAAAAGGTTTTTTTATGATTAAAGCGTTAAGAGGTATGAAAGACATCGAAGATCCCCGCTTTTTAAAAATATTCGACACTGCACGAGAAATTGCGGAAAATTACGGATACTCATATATTGAAACCCCTGTTTTGGAAGAAACGGCTCTTTTTAAAAGAAGTGTTGGGGAAAGCAGCGACATTGTAAATAAAGAAATGTATCAGTTTACAGATAAAGGCGGAAACGACGTATGTCTTAGACCGGAAGGCACTGCCGGTGTTGTCAGAAGTTTTATAGAACACAAATACGATAAAGCCCAGACTCCAAAAAGATTCTGGTATTTCGGCCCTATGTTCAGATATGAAAGACCGCAAAAAGGAAGACTTAGAGAATTCCATCAGTTCGGAATTGAAAGTTTTGGGGAACCGAGCATTTATGAAGACATCAATATAATAGCTATGGCGGCGGATATTTTCGACGCACTCGGAATTGAATATACTTTAAAAATTAATTCACTCGGATGCGGCGAATGTATGCCTAAATACAGAGAAAAACTTGTTGAGTTTTTAAACTTACATAAAGAAGATCTATGCGAAGACTGTCAAAGAAGAATTACCCAAAACCCTATAAGAACGCTTGACTGTAAAGTTGATAGCTGCCAGGCAATACTCAAAGACGCACCGAAAATCACGGATAACCTTTGTGAAAACTGTCAAAAAGACTTTGAAACTCTTAAAAAAGGACTTGAAAACCTGGGAATTAAATATGAAGTAGACAAAAACCTGGTAAGAGGGCTTGATTATTATTCCAAAACGACTTTTGAATTCGTATCAACCGAAATAGGAGCGCAAAGCGCCATAGCCGGAGGTGGTAGATACGACAGACTCGTTGAATATTTAGGCGGAAAACCGACTCCCGGCGTAGGATTTGCGATAGGAATAGAAAGAATTATGGAGCTTGTAAAAACCGAAAAGACAAGAAAAGGAATTTATATAGGCGTAATGCTGGAAGATGCACTTGAATTTGCACAAAAAGAAGCCAAAAATTTAAGAAAAAACGAAAAAGTATATTTCGAACCGAAAGTAAAATCTCTAAAAGCTCACCTTAAAGCGGCTGATAAAGGCAACTATAAAAAGGCGATGATTGTCGGAGAAGAAGAGCTTAAAAACAAAACATTTTTCGAAAAAGAGTTATAAAAGCAATTTAAATAAAGGCTGAAAAATGAATTACGGAATCGATATTTGGAGTGCTAATAATTTTTTTATTGAAAACGGTAAACTTAAAATAAATTACGGCAATCAGCCCGCTTTAATCGACATAGTGGAAGAAATAGAAGAAAAAGGAATAAAAGGCCCTATACTTCTGCGTTTCCCCCATCTTATAAGAAAACAGATCAACTCCCTGTACACTTCATTCAATAAAGCGATTAAAGACTTTGACTACAAAGGTAAATTCCAGGCCGTATTTCCTTTAAAGGTAAATCAGTTTCCGACTTTTCTAAAACCTCTTATAAAAATAGCCAACAGATATAATTACGGACTTGAAGCCGGGAGTAAAGCCGAGCTGATTTTAGCAATGGCATACAATAATAAAACAGCTCCCATAACAATCAACGGATTTAAAGACAAAGACATGATCCGTCTTGCATTTATAGCCGGATTTATGGGATATAACGTAACTATCACCATTGAAGGGTTAAATGAACTAAAATCAATCATTGAAGTTAGCGGAGAATATCATAAAATGCCCGTAAATATCGGAATAAGAATCCGTCTTCACACTTCAGGTGTGGGAATATGGGCTAAAAGCGGGGGAATTGAGAGCAAGTTCGGGCTTAGTTCAACGGAAATCATTGAAGCTATAGAAATTCTAAAACAACACAATATGCTTGATAAACTCAAAATGATCCATTTTCATATAGGAAGTCAGATAAACGACATATCTCCCCTAAAAAAAGCCATTAGGGAGAGCGGTAACATTTATGCGGACCTCAGAAAACTCGGAGCCAAAAACCTCAGTGCAATTAATATCGGAGGTGGCCTTGCAATAGAATATTCGCAATGGGAAGAAAAAAGGGATAAAAACTACTCGATTGAAGAATTCAGCAACGACGTTGTTTATCTTCTTAAAGAAATCTCCAACAAAAAGCAGGTTCCTATGCCGGATATTTTTACGGAAAGCGGACGCTTTATTGCATCACCCTCTACTATACTGATAGCTCCCGTGATTGAACTTTTTTCACAGGAATACAGCGAAAAATCTCTAAGACTCAAAAACAAAAACCCTGATTTGGTGGAAGAGCTTTTTGATTTATACGATACAATCAACGAAAACAACTATATAGAATATTTCCACGACGCACTTGATCATTTCGAAAGTCTTTTGACTTTGTTTGACTTGGGATATATAGATTTAATAGACAGAAGTAATAGTGAGATATTGGTTCATCTAATTATAAGAAAAGCTTTACAATTCGCAACTGCCAGAGGATTTAAAAACAAAGAGCTTAAATCCATTAATGAAAAAATCCAGGAAAAATATCTTGCAAACTTCTCTATTTTCCAAAGTCTCCCAGACTTTTGGGGTCTTGGACAGAGATTCCCGGTAATGCCTTTAACCAAATTAAATATAACTCCAAACAGAAGTGCTACCATCTGGGATATTACATGCGACAGTGACGGTGAAATACCTTTCAGCAAAAAAAATCCGATATATTTACATGATGTTGATCTTTCAAAGGAAAAATATTATTTGGGCTTTTTCTTGGTCGGTGCATATCAGGAAATTCTTGGAATGAAACACAATCTTTTCAGTTTTACCAATGAAGCGATAGTAAGCTTTGATGAAGAAGGTAACCACCAGATAGAATTTTTAGAACCTACACAAAAAATAAGAGAAATTTTAATTGACCTTGATTATGATATTAATGAAGTTGAATGGATGTTAAAAGAAAATATTGAAAAAAATATCAAAAATGAAGAAGAGCAAAAAGAAATTTTAGGTGAATTACTGCTTCTCTTAAACGATATGGTATATCTAAAAGATTAACTTTCGTTATTAGGGACTATATCTTCCCTTTTTATTAAATTATCAACTTTTAAAATAGTAATAATTCTTCCGTCATCCATTCTTCCGACACCTTCAATGATATCGTCTTCATTTGAATAGGTATCAGGAGGAGGAAGAATGTTTTTTTTCTTAATTCTAAGAGCGGATGTTAATCTGTCAATAATAAACGCCACATCTTCGTTTTTTATTTTCATTACTATAAAACGAGTGTTTTCGTCAATTTCATTTGCCGAACATCCGAATTTTACCCTTAAATCAATTAAAGGCAAAACATTACCTCTTAAGTTAAATACACCAAGTACATAATCAGGCGTAAAAGGTACTCTTGTCCACTCTATAGGCTTGATAATTTCCTGAATAGAAAGAATTGGAACGGCAAATTCTTCTTCACCAACAATAAACCCTACAAGCTGGACAATTTCTTCAGATACGTTTTCTTCAGGCTGAGTCAATGACTGCTGCTGTTGTTTTACTATTTCATTTAAACTTCCCATGACTTACCCTTATAATCCTAAATTTCTTCTAACAACATTTTGCAAATATTCAGCCGTATAAGGCTTTGTAATATATTCGTTCATACCCACTTCAACGCCTCTTACCCTGTCCGCTTTTGTAGTTCTGCTTGTTACCGCGATTAAAGGAAGCTTTCTGTATTTATTGTATTTTCTGATTTCCTGTGCCAGAGTATAACCGTCCATTCTTGGCATTTCTATATCAATAAGCATCGCATCCACTTCATTGCTTTTTAACATTTGAAGTGCTTCCACACCGTCTTTTGCTTCTATTAAATTAACTCCCAAATCTTCCAAAGCGTTTCTCATAATTTTTCTGTCCATTGCACTGTCGTCTACAAGCATTACAGTATAATCTTCCGGTTTTTCTTTATTTTTTTTAGCTTCTTTTAACGACTCGGTTACTATTTTTCTATTGTGAGTCTCTTTAGCAAGTCTCATTAAACTTCCAACATCAATAATAAGCGTAACCCTACCGTCACCTCTTATTGTTGCACCCGCAATACCAGGAATTCCTTTTAAGAATTCACCGAGCGATTTAATAACGATTTCTTCCTGACCTATAAATCTGTCTACAATCAGACCGATTTTAGTAGCTCCAAGTCCTAAGATAACAACATATAGGTATTTTTCAGGTTCAAGAACCTTTTCGATTTCAAAAATATCCGCCATATTTACAAGCGGCAATACCTCTTCACGAAGTTTAAGAACGCTTTTTCCTTCGATGGTATATATATCTTCTTCAACGATTCTCACCGTCTCGATTACGTTTGAAAGAGGAACTGCAAAAAGATCTTCCTGACTCGCTACAAGAAGTGCCTGGATAATTGCAAGTGTTAAAGGAATTTTCAGTTTAAACGTACTACCTTTACCAGGTGCGGAATCCACTTCGATAATACCGTTTAATTTCTCGATATTAGTTTTAACAACGTCCATTCCCACACCACGACCTGAAACACTTGTAACTTTAGCGGCGGTTGAAAATCCGGGTTTAAATATAAGCATAAACGCTTCTTTATCACTCATATTAGCCGCTTCGCTTTCGGTAATGATACCTTTTTCGATGGCTTTTCTTTTAAGTACCTCAGGATCCATTCCTCTACCGTCGTCTTTAATTTCTATTACAATCATATTACCTTCGTTGTAAGCTCTAAGCCACACGGTTCCTTCTTCAGGTTTTCCGAGTTTGACCCTCTCTTCTGGCGGTTCTATACCGTGGTCTACGGAGTTTCTGATCATATGAACAAGTGGATCTCCGATTTCTTCGATAATAGATTTATCAAGTTCGGTATCTTCCCCTTCAATAATCAATCTGACTTTTTTACCAAGTTCGCGTGATAGGTCTCTTACCAAACGTGGGAATTTATTAAATACTTTACCAATAGGCAGCATTCTTGTTTTCATAACGGCAATTTGTAAATCAGTAGTTACTATTGAAATACTTGACACTACCTGATTTAACTCTTCTAAGAACTTTTCACCTTCGTATCTTTCTTCTACGTCGTTATAAATTTTAATAAGTCTGTTTTTGGCAAGTACAAGCTCCCCGATAAGGTTCATTAACTGATCTAATCTTTTTACATCTACCCTAATTGTCTGTTCGGCTACGGATGAAATAGCTTTTTTTACTTCTTTTTTCTTTTGTTCATTCGTCAGTTCTTGTTTTTTGGCTGGCGTTAATTCGTTTTTACTTTCTTCTTTTTTTGTTTCCTGAGATTGTGCATTGTCTTTCTTTTCATCTTTTTCTTCAGTTTGCTTGTTTTCTGTCTTATCAGCCGGTTTATTTCTTAATTCAACCAAATGTTCAAGAACAGCATCAGCTTCTTCAGGAGTTAAAGAATCCAAATCAATCTCATCAGCATTTTCAAGTGTTATTTCGTCAAGGTTGATATTACCTACTTTTTTAGGCTTTTTGTTTCTGAGTTCAACCAAATGCTCAAGTACGGCATCAAGTTCTTCAGGTGAAAGTGAATCTAAATCAATTTCATCAGCGTTTTCAAGTGTTATTTCGTCAAGGTTAATATTACCGACTATTTTCGGTTTTTTCTCTCCTTCATTTTTTTCACTCGTATTCTCGGTTTGAGCGGATTTAGAAGAAGCTTGAGAACCATTTACGATAGCATCGAGTCTAACTACAATTGGTTCTATGTCAATATCAGGTGCCGAATCATCGCCGTTGTCTCTGATATATTCTAAAATACCCTTCATTGCGTCAACGGATTCTAAAATAACATCCATTATTTCAGGTGTAATCGTAAGCTCACCTTTCCTTGCTTTATCAAGAACAGCTTCCATATGGTGAGTAAGTCTTGTCAATTTATCAAAATTTAAGAAACTCCCGCTCCCTTTAATTGTATGAGCAACCCTAAATATTTTATTTAGTAAATCCAAATCGTCGGGAGAATTTTCCAGCTCAACCAAATCCTGGTCCATCTCCTCTATCATTTCAAATGCTTCTACCAGGAAGTCTTCCAATAACTCTTGAATTTCATCCATAGCCAACCTTTCTTAGAATTATTTATTGTCTTTATTATTAAGAATATCTGCAATCTGTTGATAAAATTTATTTGAATCAAATTTTACAAGATATCCTTCCGCACCAACCGCTTTTCCTCTTATATCGCTAAATGCATCTGAAATTGAAGAACTGAATACAAGAGGGATGTCTTTAAATCTTTTATCGGCATGTATCTTTGCAGCCATATGATAACCGTCCATTTTAGGCATTTCTATATCACTTAATATAAGTTTCAGTTTTTCTTTTAAATTGTCCCCGTAAAGAGCGTATAATTCTTCTAATTTTTGAAGTCCTTCTTCTCCGTTTGTAGCTTCAATTACTTCAAACCCCATTTTTTCAAGAGCTTCTCTTTCAATTCTTCGCGCAGTCGCAGAATCATCTACAAGCAAAACCATACCGCTGAATTTTTCAATCGCGTCTAAATCCGCTTCAAGATTCGCTTCAAACAGTCCCATCTCCTCTACAATACTTTCCAAATCAAGTATTAATAAAATTTCTCCGTTTTCTATTCTTGTTATACCCGTAATTTTGCTTCTGTCAAGTTTACCCTGACCCACACCGAATTGTGCCGGTTCGATATCCGCCCAGCTTATACGTCTTATTCTTTTTGCATCGTGAACGATAAAACCGATAAGTATATTGTTAAACTCCGTAATAATTACTCTTTTTTTAATAGGTGCCTCACTCTCATCAGGTACTTCTATACCCATCCATTTAGCCAAATCCACAACCGGGACAACCACTCCCCTTAAATCAAATATACCTTCAATATAATCTTCACTCCCTGGCAGTTCGGTAAGTTCCGGCATTTTTATAATCTCTCTAACTTTTGCAACGTTTATACCGTAAACACCTTCATAAATACCGCCGTTCGGCTCTTTTTTATATAATCTGAAATCAACAAGTTCTAATTCGTTTGATCCAACTTTCAGTGTTTTATCGTCCATCATAATCAATTTCCTTTATAATCGGATTATTATCTAATTGTATTAAAATATAGCTTTTAGTGCAAACAAATGCCGGTAAAGATATATATGTTTTGTCATGAAAATGTAATATTTCATTTTGATGATAATGACCTTCAATAATTATATCATAATCGAGTTTTTTTGTTTTTTCTTTAATTTTTTTTTCAAAATTTTTTATTTTTGTACAATCGATTTTTTTTTGGAGAATTTTTTTAAAAAGCCAATTATTTAAAAAGTTTAAACTGAAAAAATTTAAAAAAACATTAAAAGTTCTATTTCTTATCACACTAACATAAATCTTATAAGACAAATCACTGTCCGTTAAATCTCCATGTGTTAAAAAAACATTTTTCTTTTCATCATAAAAAGCATCAAAAACCGTTACTTCGGGAAATACTTTTTTAATATTGAAATCATGATTACCGGGAGTATAATAAACTTCCGTCTTTGTAGCCAAAATATTTATAAGTTCGACAGCTTCTTTATTATATTTTACAAGATATTTAAAAGGTAAAAGAAGATGAAATATATCACCAAGCAAAAACACCTGAGGAGGAGGATTTTTTATCCATTTTTTCAAAAGAATTAAAAATTCCGTGTCTCCTTTTCTATAATGAACATCCGCTATAATTACTGCTCCATTTTTTAATTCAATATTTTTAACTTTTAATTTTTCACTTTTCACTTTAACTTTTCACTTTTAAGGTACATATGCTATTTTAGGAAGAGCAAGCCCTTCATCATACCCGAACATCAAATTGGCGTTAGCCACGGCCTGTGAAGATGCACCTCTTAGTAAATTATCTATAACGGTGTTGATAAAAAGCATATTTCCGTTTTTTGCAGCAAAAATATCACAATAATGCGTCCCCGCTACGTTTTTTATCTCAACTGGTTTGTCCGCTATTCTGATAAATTCCTCATTTGCATAAATATTTTTTAACGCTTCAAGGGGTTCTATGTCTTTTTTAAGTTTGGCATATATGCTTACCTGCATTCCTCTCGTAATAGGCAATAATTGCGGCACAAACGTAACATCAAGACCCGTTTTTTCTTTAATCTCCACACTATGTCTGTGTTTGATAGGATTGTAGGCGAAAAAGTTTTCGTTGTCTTTAACAAAATGCGTAGTTGCACTTAGTTTTTTTCCAGCGCCGCTAACTCCGCTTTTGGCATCAACAAAAACACCGTTTTCTATATAATCTATAAAAGGATAAAGACCTAAAATAGTAGCTGTCGGATAACATCCAGGGTTTGCCACAAGATTAGATTTTTTTACATATTCCCTGAAAATTTCAGGCAAACCGTAAGAGCTGTTTTCAAGATTGGCGGGGTCAATGTGAGGACAATAAAAATCTTCGTAATTTTTCTGATTCAGCCTGTAATCGGCGGAAAAATCTACAATTTTAGTTTTACCGTATAACTCTTTTACCAAAGCCATAGCCGTTTTATGCGGAACCGCTAAAAAAACAAGATCGTACTTGGCTATTTTTTCAACATCGGATTTTTGAATTTCGGCTTCAAACACACCTTTTAAAGACGGATAAATATCTTCTATTCTTTCACCGCCCTCGCTTCCGAAAAGTGCACTGATTTCAAAATGGGGATGATTAAGCAGTATTTTTATAAGCTCCAGCCCCGTATAACCGCTCGCCCCTACAATCGCTGTTTTTATCATTTTTCTACCTCACTTTTCATTTTTCACTTTTAACTTTTCATTTCCCCGTGCTTCCGAACCCTCCGGCACCGCGCTCGGTATCGCTGAGCTCTTCAACTTCAATAATTTCAGCCTGTACCACAGGAGCGATTACCGCCTGGGCTATTCTCTCTTCCTTTTTAATTTCAAAAGCTTCGTTTGAATGATTTATTAAAAGAACTTTTATTTCACCCCTATAATCACTATCAATTGTTCCTGGTGTGTTTAACACCGTAATTCCATGCTTGAAAGCCAACCCGCTTCTTGGTCTGATTTGCACTTCGTAACCAAACTCTATCTCAAACGCAAGTCCTGTTCCTATCAATTTTCTTTCACCCGGTTTGATAATCACATCTTCAATCGAATGAAGATCAAACCCTGCTGCTTCTTTTGTCTGATATGCAGGAATTAAAGCTTCTTGATTTAGTTTTTTTATTTTAAGTTTCATACTTAACCTTCACTTTTTATTTTAAAATATTTAACTTTTCACTATGAAAAACAGATGTCTTCATAACAGATTTTATCTATTTCATATACTTTCACACCACCCGGAAGATTTACTTCCACCTCATCTCCTACTTCTTTACCGATAAGTGCTTTTGCAAGAGGTGAATGATATGAAATTAGTCCCTTATCAGGATTTGCCTCGGGAGCTCCTACGATTGTGTATTTTTCTTTTTCGTCCGTATCTACGTCGATTAAATAAACGGTACTACCGAATGCTACACGGTTATGTGCATGTTCTTTCGGATCCACCACTACGGCTCTACTTAAGATATCGCTAAGCTCCGCTATTCTTCTTTCTATATGAGACTGTTTTTCTTTAGCGGCGTGATATTCAGCGTTTTCTTTTAAATCTCCGAGTTCTCTCGCGCTGTCAATCTCTTTTGCCACTTCGGGTCTTGCTGTTGTTTTTAAATACTCAAGCTCTTTAGATAGTTTTTCATATCCGTATTTAGTCATTGGTTCCTTATGCATTATTATCCTTTATAATGTATATTTTTTAGTAATTATATCAAAATGGAAAAGAGGAAAATAAGAAGAGTTTTTTATGTTTTGTAATGTTGTAAAAGTGAGTCTAACTCTTTAATCATTTGATTTAATGAATCAATTGCTTTTATAATTTTTTCAACATTTTCTGCATTGTTTTTAGAAATATTTTTAACTTCTTCAAGGTTTTTCGAAACTTCTTCAATTGATTTAGCCGAAACTTCAAAATTATTTACCAAATCTTCGACTTTTTTGGTTGATGAAAGCATTTTACCCATACTTTTATCAATCTCTTCTTTTGCTTTTGAAGCGTCTTCAACAAGTTCAAGAACGTTTTTGGCGCTTTCGTCCATATTTGTGCTCGCTTCCATCACCGCCATTACGATTACATTGATGGTAGCGTCGATTTCAGCAAGGCTTTTTTGTGTTTTTTCGGCAAGTTTTCTAACCTCATCCGCAACCACCGCAAAACCTCTTCCGTGTTCCCCGGCTCTTGCCGCTTCAATTGCAGCATTAAGAGCAAGAAGATTAGTCTGATCAGCTATATCCCTAATAACGTTAAGAACGTTTTTGACTTCTTGCGTATTTTCATTAAGGTGTTTTATTTTTTCCGCAAGTTCCGCTTCTTTGTCGGATACGCTTATTATTTTTTGTGTTAAGAAATCTATCTCTTTATTAGCTTCTTCAAGCTCGTTTTGTGTTTCTTTTATTTCATTTAGCGTTTCAATTGCTGAATCTTTAGAGCTATTCATTGTATTAGCCACGTTTTCTACTTCATTGCCGACATTTTGAATTAGCTCGCTTTCAGTTTCTACTTTTTTACCTACATCATGAGCTGTTTTCGCTAACTGCTGCGATGTCTGAGCGTTTTTATTACTGATAATCTTAGAATTAACGACCGTTTCTCTTATTTTTTCAAGAAGAGTGTTAACTGCATCAGCAATTTCGCTTATTTCATCTTTCACATCTGTTTTTATTTTATAGCTTAGATCAAGTCCTACACTTAAAATGTTATTTTTTAAAAATTCTATTCTTTTTATTATTGTCATAAAATTCCAAATTACGAAAACCATACCGATTATCGCAAGAATAACCATTATTATTTCTAAAATATAAACATTTCTTTCTATTTGATGTCTTTTATGAATCAGTTGTTTTTTCAGGGTGGTGTAATATTTGATAATATCATCAAGATATTTTTCAATGTACTGTAAATCTCTAAAAGTATCATTAATAATTGCTTTGCTGATTTTTGCATTTATTCTGTCATCTACATCGGTTAATATATTTAAATATTTTTCTGAAAGTTTTTGAAGTTTTTTATAAACAGGTACGATATTCTTTTCATAAAATTCTTCTCTTTGAGAAACAGGCAGTTTCATCAGTTCAGCCGCTAATTTATGAAGTTTATCATGAGGCGCTTTCATTGATTCAAATAATTTACCGGCTTCCGGAAGATTTAATTTATCAAAATATTCTTTTGAATAACTATTTAAATATTTACCGACCATACATTTTTTCGGAGAAGTCGCTATATTTTTATTACTAAAACCCATTGCCACATTGGCAACATCTAAAAGTCCAAGATATTTATGCATAAAAGCTTCATAAGTTCTTTCATGTATGTCTCTATCTATTCTTATGTATTTGGTGTTGTAAATTTTTACAAGATTATGCAAATGCTCATGATATTTAAGAACTTCTTCCAAGTCTCGTTGAAGTTTAGGAGGTAACTCATGCTTATATTTTTTAATAAATTTTCCAAAAGCACAATTATTAAAATCGGTTGTTAGTTTTGCCGGCTTGTTTTGCAGATATGCTTTTTCAAAATTTGCTACAAACCTAATATGTGCTGTCCTAACCTTTTCGGTAGTGATTATTTTATTTTCAATATCTGTTACTTTCGAACTAATCTCTTCAATCGCCGATTGTGAGTAAAAATTAATAAAAATCAACCCCCCGATACTCAAAATCAGGATAATTATCGAAATAATACTTCGTTTTTTGATACTCATCTCTTCCCCTTTTATTATTTTAAATAATTATAACCAAAAGTTAAAAACAAATTAATATTAAATTATAATTTTAATAGTTTAAAAACGTTTTTCGCACTTCCGTGTTTTAAAATCTCTTTTAATTTATCGGATTTTTTTTGAAATTCTTTTAGACTACTGTTTTTAAAATCATTTATAAGCTTTTCAATATCAAAATCCTGCAGATATTCTTTATGAAATTCACCAAGTCCCTCACGTTCAAAAATTATATTGGCAAGCCCTACATAATTAAGTTTTACAAACATTTTAGCTATTATATATTCAATTTCCCTTGCTTTATACATTAAGACAAACGGAGTACCTATAATCGCCGCTTCAAGTGTGGCCGTACCGCTACAGATATATGCGAAATCACTTTTTAAAAGCGCTTCGTGAGCATCATATACAATCTCAAACCCGCTTAAATCCCCGTAAATTTCAGAGAGTTTATCTTTATATATTTCAGGTACCGCCAATATTTTATTTCCGGGTAAGTGTTTTATAAGCTCTCTAAATACAGGCATCAAATTTTTAATCTCACTCTTACGGCTTCCGGGTAAAAACGCAATATTCCCATAAAGCTTATCATCCCTGAAAGTTTTTATCTCATCCAAAAGAGGATTTCCGACATATATTCCGTCAGTCCATATCTCACGCTCAAAAGGAAAAATATATGCCTTTTTATCCACATATCTGTTTACGTCTTTTATTCTTCCCTTTTTCCAAGCCCATACTTTCGGCAGTATATAATAAATTATTTCAACACCCGGGTTAACCTCTTTTATTTTTTTAGCAAGCCTCAGATTAAAAGACGGCGCGTCTATTAAAAGCACCTTATCGCACTTTTTGCTAAGCTCGGCAAGTTCGTTAATGGCCTTTTTGGCAAGCTTTATTTTCGGCAAAACATCCAAAAATCCCATTACGTTAAATTCATTGCCGTCAATTACGGGTTCACCCAGGCTTTTATCAAATACACCAACAATATTACACTTTTCATTTTTCACTTTACACTCATTTAAAACCTGTTTTAAATGCAGGTTTGCACTCGGCTCCAGTGCGCTTACAAGTATCTTATTCAAACCCGACCTCACTTTGATGAATTACTTTTTTAGACTTTTTATTTTTTTTATCCGTTTTCATTTTTTCATTTTTTATTTTTAACTTTTCACTTTTACTTTTTACCACTTCCCCGTCCATAAGACAGCATCCGTAAAGCGTCTGCATACACATCCTAAACCTCCCTTAGCTTTTCCTCATCTACATATAAAAGATAGCCTTTTACTTTTTTGTTTTTAAGCTCTTTTGCCACCGTTTTATAATGTTCCACCTGTGTGATATATGAGCTTTCATCTTCCGGCTTTGCTGATTTGTAATCAATTATAACAATTTCATCCTCACTTTCTACCAAAAGGTCTATAATTCCCTCTTCCCCGTTATAAACAAAAGGTATTTCTTTATATTTCCTACCCTCAAAATCTATTAGTTTTTTTGTTTTTTCATACATTCCGTACGCTTTTTTCACATCGGTATAAATCCCGTATCTGTTAAGCACCGCATCAAACTCTTCCATTTCAAACGCATAATGAAGTGCCAGACCGAAATAAATCGCACCGTAATCGTTCGGCTTGTATTCATTCTCTTTTTTTACATCCTGCAGTCCGTGATGTTTGAGCTTTAGCGCAAATTTTTCTTTGCTTTTTTTTGTTTCTTCTTTTTCTTCCACTTCAAAAACACCGATTTTTTCAGGTTTAAGAGACGTTACAAACGAAGACTTTTCCTTTTTAAGAATAAACAGTGAATTTACGGCTCTCGTAAACGCCACATATTCCACGTTTCTTTTGTCTTTATATTCAAGCTCTTTTTCTTTTGCCTTAACTTTGGCAAACTCCATATCCAGTATTTCACGCCCTGCAATGTTGTATTTGATATCTTTTAGCTCAATACCTTCATAATCAAACAGTAAATTACTGCTTCTGTTGTTATCACGCCCTGTTTTTTCAAGTACTATTACGTTTTCAAACTCAAGCCCTTTGCTTTTATGCACGGTCATTACCGTAATACCGTCAAACTCCCCAAGCGGCAGCTCTTCGTCATACTCGTCTATCCCAGCCGCAAAATCGAAAAGATCTTTATATTTCAATGAATGCTCAAGAAGTTTAAGGGATGATTCGTCTATAAGATCATACTCAAACATCAAATCCCTGATCATTTCAGCAGGTTTTTTCACCGGAACGTAAAAAGGCTCGGGAGTGTACGGTTTGCCGATTACAGTTAAAAAATTCAGTTTGTAAATTTCACTTTTTTTACCCTCAAGCATATCGTGAGTGTATTTTAAAATATCGATAAGAGCCTTTGCAAAAGGCTGGTTTTTTACTTTCGCCCTTGTAGCGGTTACCACGTCTTTATTGAATTTTTCTTTAATAAAATCCGCTACTTTTAAAATATCGTCGTTCGTATACACCAAAACTGCAATATCTTTATCCCTCACGCCCTTTTCAAACATAAACTTAAGCGTATTTTCAAGCTCTTCAAACAAATCGCCCTCTTTTACCTCAACATATCCACCTTCAACATTCGCTTCCTGATTCAGGTTAAAAAGCCTGTTTACGTAATCTACTATCACCTTTTTGGAGCGGTAGTTTTTCGGAAGCTCCTTTTGCACCATCCCAAAAGGTTTGAGTTGCTCATACACATAATCAAAAAGCTCGCTGCTCCCTCCCCTGAAGCGGTATATCGCCTGCTTGGTATCCCCTACGTAAAAGAAACTTTTGAAATCTTTAACTCCCTCACCCGCTTTTATCTCATCAACAAGAGGCTCGAATATCTTCCACTGCGTAACGGAGGTATCCTGAAATTCGTCTATTAAAATATGCTCAATCCTCGAATCAAGCCTGAAATACAAAAAGTCGCGGTTTAGTTCGTCTTCAACCAGAAGCTCATACACCTTATGCTCAATATCTTTAAAATCAAGGTAATTTTCTTTTGATTTAACGGAGTTTTTAATCTGCTTATATTTTTCATACAGTGAAAAAAGCGAGCTTAAAACATACCTTTCTTTAGCGGTTAAAAGCTCTTTTATAAGTGAAATAAGCCTTTCAAATTCGGCATCCATCCACTCTTCGTAGCATTTTTTAAATCCCCTAACCTTTGCAAGCGTTCCGTTTTCCAAAAACGAGGGAATCGTTTTGACTTTGAGCATATCAAACGGATCTTTTTTAAAAAAATTATTTATCTGCGTACACTCTTCGGTCGCCAAAATAAATTCCGATTTTATCTCTTCAATCTCTTTTAAAACCTGATTAATTTTCCATTTTCCATTTTCCATTTTCCATTTTGAAAGCTCTTTTTCCTTCTCATAAAGCATCTCAAAAAGCTCGACTATGCTTTTTGATTTTTTGTTTTCGATTTTCGCAAATTCTATAAGCGAATTAAACTCTTTATTATCCAAACTCTCAATCAAAAGCTCAAAAATATTTTCTAAATTATCGCTTTTAATATCAAAATCCACATCAACCCCGACGTAATAACCGAACTTGCGCAAAACTTTTTGTATGAATGCGTCTATTGTGGTTATGTGTATATCGCTTGTAAGAAACTCTTTAAGTACAAACTCCCTTTTTTTCAAAATCTCTTTTTCATTAAGCCCGGAGGTTCCGCAAAGTATTTCTAAAAGTTCTTCATCCTCTTTTAAAAGATCCAAAAACTTTATAACCCTCTCTTTCATTTCATTCGCCGCTTTATTCGTAAACGTCACAGCCAAAATGGAGCTTGGGTTTACACCTCTGAAAAGAAGCGCAAGATATCTTAGCGCCAGCGAAAACGTCTTACCGCTTCCGGCCGATGCTTTAAGAGAGAGAAGTCTCTGCATAAAAATGCCTTTTTTATATAATTTTACCTAAAATGTTACAATTTCAAAAAGGCAATATATGAAAGTGTTTGTGCGTTATTTTATAAAAGGTGTTTTTGCCATCTTGCCGGTTGTGTTTACGATCTGGGTGGTGACATACATTGCAGGCATTCTTATTCAGTTTATCAAGATCTTTTACGCCAAAATAAACAATCCACTCTACAGTATAGGACTTATAATAGCAACGGTTCTTCTAATTACTTACATTGGATACATAATCACCAAAAACCAAAAAAGCATAATTCTTTACATAACTGAAAATATTTTCTCCAAAGTTCCTGTAATTAAAAGCATCTACAACTTTTTCAAAGAGCTTATGCAGATGTTTTCAAACGACAAGAACTACCTTGGAGTCGTTGAAGTTATGTTTGCGAACTACAAAACCTATGCGTTTTTGACAAAAGAGGAAAAAAACAGATTCATTGCCTTCGTCCCGACCGCTCCAAACCCGACTTCGGGATATGTAATTATGCTCGATAAAGACAAAGAAGTTGGCGAAATAAAAGCGCTCGGAGAGTGGAAAAGAGTCGATACGGATGTAAAAGAGGCACTAAGCAAAATAATCTCGCTCGGACTCAAATAATGTTTGAAAACCTTTTGCATAAAATCAAATCCCACACCCTAAGCGAAGAGTTTAAGCGTCTGTATCACGGAAGGGGTGAAGAGGAGTTTAAATTCCTCACTCTCGACAGTATAGACGAAATACTGTTCGTACAGTTTTACGAAGAAAGCAATTATGAAAAAGATCTTTTAGATCTATTCAAAGAATATATCCAAACATCAAGACATAACGCGATAATAGTAAAAAGAAGATACGGCAACGAAACCTTTGCTGCTCTCGGAGAAATACCCGAAAATTACACGGCAATTGAAAACGGTATGAAATTTAAACTCAATTTCCTAAATCAAAACATCGGCTATTTCGGTGATATGAAAAACTCAAGAAAATTCATAGAATCGATCTCCAAAGATAAAAAAGTTCTAAACCTTTTCGCTTACACATGCGGGTTTTCACTATTCGCAAGAAGAGGCGAGGCGGGATATATAGCAAACGTGGATATGAGCAAATCCGTCCTTGCCACGGGAATGGCAAACCATCAGATAAACGGGCTTGATATCAAAAACATATCGTTTTGGCCCTATAACATACTAAAAGCATTTCCGAAACTTAAAAAGCAGGCCCCTTACGACATAATCATAATAGACCCGCCCACACACCAAAAAGGGAGTTTCATAGCCTCAAAAGACTACATCAAAATCATTAAAAAACTCCCGTCACTTTCACACCAAAACACTACACTTTTGGCGTGCATAAACTCCCCTGCGTTTTCAAAAGAGGAATTAATAAACATGATTGAATCAAATACCTCTTTCAGATTCCAAAAACAGATTCCAAATCCTGAGGAATATACTAATTCCACGTTAAAAAGCCTGGTTTTTAATATTCAATAACTTCGATAACCTTATCCCCGTTTTCAAGAACAGTTTTTACCATTTCCTGAAATCTTTTAGGAAAAGATTTTTTGTCCTCTTCACTCGCATCAGGAGAGATCGCACTTTTAAGTATCGCCATAGGGTTTACTATTTTACCAGGTCTGTAGTTTATGCCTACCGATTTGCCGTTATCAAGCCTTGTGAAACTGATATCCGTTTCGATATCGGCACCGTAAAAAAGAAGGTCGCGTCTGTTGAACTTGCCTGTAGGGATTCCTCCGAACCCATAATCCGTAGTCGCACCCGTTATATTTGAAATCACACATCCCACAACTCCCGCATTATGTTCTCTTGGCTGATTTTTAATTTCGACTTTAATTTCCCCTCTTCTTGGAAGAGTCTCTTTATACAGGGCTTTTAAACCGTATAGAGCACTCAGATACGCTCCCGCAACCGTAGCACAGCTGTGCCCTGAAGTTTTTACGATATCAAGATATGTGTACTCAATAATACCGTCATCGTTTACACCCAAAAACTGAGCAAGTTCGTCATAAGTTACAATTTTCTCCACATTATCGAAAAATTTTGGATAATTCATTTTAGATCCTTTACTTACTGTTAAGTAAATAATAACACAAATATATTAGAAATTCTATTTATATTGACATATGTTCATATAATGTTATATAATTACGCCTTTATTTAAAAAAAAGGATGAAAATTGGATAGAGTCAGACTTTATAAAGAAAAGAAAAAAATTGCAATATTCTCAGTTATAGTAAATACTGTGCTTGCTTTAATAAAAATTATAGGAGGTACCCTCTCAGGAAGTGCGGCGCTTACTGCGGACGGAATCCACTCACTATCAGACCTCGCAGCGTCTTTTAGTGTGCTTGCAGGGATAATTATCGCCAACAAAAAGGCAAAAGATTTCCCAATGGGACTTTACAAGGTTGAAAACCTCGTAGCTTTAGTATCAGCATTTGCTATATTCTTTGCAGGATATGAAATTGCAAAAGACGTATTTTTCGGCGAACCTATGAAAATAACAAACCTGCCTGTTGCGGTAACCGCAATCGGACTTACCGTTGTTATTACGTTTTTGTACTCAAAATGGGAAAAGAAAAAAGCTATCGAGCTAAATTCACCCTCACTTATGGCGGATGCGGAACACGTTAAAAGTGATTTTTTTACCGCACTTGTGGTGCTTGTAGGTGTTATCGGGCAGTATATGGGATATCCTGTAATTGAAAAAATAGCGGTGGCCGTTGTAATTTATTTTATTTTCCACAGCGGATGGGAAATACTTGTGGACGCGATTAAGGTGCTTCTTGACGCATCCGTTGATCATGAAACGCTTGAACAGATCAGAAAGATACTTGAAAAAGAAGATATGATTGAAAAAATCAACGATATAAAAGGCAGAAACGCCGGCAGCTATAAATTTATCTACCTTGATATAGACGTAAAAACGGATTCAATCAAAGAAGCCCACGCTTACGTACACCAACTGGAAGAAAAAATTAAACAGGCAATTCCTGAAGTAGAAAAGGTTATTACTCACTACGAGTAACCCCTTTTTTGCTATAATAAAAAAAAGGGGACTTTTATGAATAAAAATTCATTATTAATGTTTATATTACCTGTCTCGTTTTTACTTGCAGCTACTCCAAGTGAAATTATCAAAAAAGACTTCAATTCAAAAATACTGCCGCAAATAGTCAAAGATTTGGATAAAAACGGCGAATCAATCGTTATTTTAAGAATCTACAAAACGCAAAAAAGCGTAACGCTAAAAACCTACAAAGTACAGCAGACACTTAGCGTCAGCGAACTACTTGTAAAAGAAGGAGACTACTCCCAAGGGTATAAATACTACACAAAATACATACTAAAACCCTCTCAGATAAAAGTAACGGATTTTGTAAAAATAATCGGCGCTAAAACAGACAAAGACTTAGACGAGCTGTTTGCAAACAACGCTGAAAAATTAATCCAGGTACTTAAAGAGCAAAAACAGTTTATTGCCGTTAAAGGGCTTGAAAAAATTATTAAAAAAGATAGACTAAACGACTTAAAAGCTTTTTTAAAAGGAGTACTCGCAGGTAAAGTACCCGCAAGCTGTTCTTAATCTTTTGCTGAAAAAATTTATAGTAATTTCTTAAAAATATTTAAAAAGCAAAAATCAAGTAAAGTATTATCAATTTAAAAGTACCAGGCGCATTACATCAATCATTAGTATAACACCTGAATTAGTAAGCCTTACAATTTATAATGATTTATGATGACAATTGAACGTTTTGTTTTTCAATACAAATTTTTAAATTGTACCGTTGCTATAGGTATTGTAATATTAAAAAGATCCAAAAACTTGAACTTAAAACTTTATTGAATCCTGCAAACCTTATAATATAGCGGTCCAATTAATAGTGCCAGACACTAATAGTTTAAAGCTAAACTGAATCTTTTTATAAAAAATGGAAATAAGGAAAAACCCTTATTTCATACTGCATGCGCTCGGAGTTCCGTTCACTCCGTAAATCGGCTGGATCATTTCATTTCCTGAAAGATCTTCGCTGTGTACGTAGTCGATAAACTCAATAAGTTCTTTTGCAGCTTTTGAAAATTCTTTTGCGCTTTCACTCTCCGGTCTGCTTACCACAATCGGTTCACCCTTATCTCCTCCTTCTCTGATTGCAGGCTCGATAGGGATTTTGGCAAGGATTTTAGTATCGTAATCGTTTGCAAGTTTTTCAGCTGCGCCGCTTCCGAAGATATCATACTTCTCACCGCAGTTAGGGCAGATAAACCCGCTCATGTTTTCAATAACACCTGCGATTGGAATATGAAGCTGTTTGAACATATCCATACTTCTTTTTGCGTCGTCAACCGCTACAGTCTGAGGAGTTGTTACGGCCACACCCGCAGTTACGGGTACCTGCTGAGCCATAGTCATCTGAGCATCACCTGTTCCCGGAGGCATATCGATTACAAGAATGTCAAGTTCACCCCAGTCAACGTCTTCCATAAACTGCTGAAGCGCTTTTACAAGCATCGCGCCTCTCCACATAAGTGCTTTTCCTTCAGGCAATAAGTTTGCCATTGAGATGAATTTCACTCCGTAATTTTCAAAAGGTTTAACTTTATTTCCTACAACTTCAGGTTTTCTGTCCTGCATTCCGAGCATTCTGCTGATATTCGGTCCGTAAATGTCACCGTCAAGAATACCTACTTTTTTTCCCTGTTTTGCAAGAGCAAGAGCAAGGTTAACGGATGTTGTCGATTTACCAACCCCGCCTTTACCTGAAGAGACCATTACGAATGATTTAACATTAGGCATTTTATTAACGCCTCTGCTTGATGTTTCTCTCGGTTTTTTAGGTCTTATGATGTTTACACTTGCTTCAATTCCCTCAGCTTTTAACGTATCGATTGTGGAATCGTTTAGTTTTTGCGCCACTTCATCGTCGGTTGACGGAATCTGATAAGTAATAATTGCCTGTTTTCCGTCTTCGCTTACTTCAATATCTTTTACAAAACCGAAATCCACCACTGATTTTTTAAATCCAGGGTAAATCACGTTTTGCAGCAACTCTTTAATTTTATCTTTCACTCTAACTCCTTAAGTTTTTTTGCTTTATAATACTTTTTTTGCTTTTTGTCAATAACCTATATCAATTATTGGCTTCGGCTTTCATTTTTTCTTCTGCTTCTTTTTTAAACTCGTCCCAGTCGAAATTTTCCATAGCATCCTGCGTTACTTTGTATGAACAGAATTTAGGCCCGCACATAGAGCAGAATTCCGCTTCTTTAAATACTTCCTGAGGAAGCGTTTCGTCGTGGTATTCTTTCGCTCTTTCGGGGTCGAGTGCGAGTTCAAACTGTTTTTTCCAGTCGAATTTGTATCTTGCGTCGCTCATTTCGTCGTCTTTATCCCTTGCACCCGGAATTTTTCTTGCGATATCCGCTGAGTGAGCCGCAATTTTATACGCAAGCATACCTTCTCTAACATCCTCTTCGTTCGGAAGTCCGAGATGCTCTTTCGGTGTTACGTAACAAAGCATACTAACCCCGTACCATGCCGCCATTGCAGCACCGATAGCGCTTCCTATATGATCATACCCGGCACCTATATCAAGCACAAGAGGCCCTAATACATAAAACGGCGCTTCATGGCAGTAGATCTGCTCAAGCCTTACGTTTCTTTCGATTTCATTAATAGGAACGTGCCCCGGTCCTTCTATCATAACCTGCACGTCTTTATCCCATGCTCTAAGTGTTAGCTCTCCAAGGACTTTAAGCTCTTCAAGCTGAGCTTTGTCGCTTGCGTCATATAAACATCCGGGTCTTAAACTATCTCCAAGAGAAAGTGAAACGTCATACTCTTTACAGATATCCAAAATATCGTCAAATATCGTATAAAAAGGGTTTTCTTTATGGTGTTTAAGCATCCATGAAGCAGTCAGACTTCCCCCGCGGCTTACTATTCCCATTTTTCTTTTTGCTATTTCAGGCATGTGTCTAAGAAGCAGCCCCGCATGGATTGTAAAGTAGCTGACCCCCTGCTTCGCCTGTTTTTCAAGCACTCTTAAAATATCGTCGTATGTAAGTTCAAGCACGTCGCCTATTTCGTCGATTATCTGATACATAGGAACGGTACCGATAGGAACCGGGCTTGCAGCAATAATGGCTTCACGGATTTCATCCATGTTTTTAGCTCCGGCGCTAAGATCCATAACCGTATCGGCTCCGTATTTTACGGAAGTTTCGAGTTTTCTAACTTCTTCTTCAATATCACTCGCAAGTGCGCTTGCACCGATGTTTGAGTTTACTTTTGTTTTACTAACTCTTCCGATAGCCATAGGTTTTAGATGTTTGTGGTTTATGTTGGCCGGGATTATAAGTCTTCCTCTCGCCACTTCGCTTCTAACAAGCTCCGGATCAAGGTTTTCTTCTTTTGCAACATACTCCATCTCTTCAGTAATAATGCCTTTTTTGGCGTAATACATCTGAGTTCTGGTTTTATCATTCATTCTTTTTTTAATCCATTCAGTTCTCATTTATTCCCTTTAAGATATATTTGCTCGGAATTTACCCAAAAAAGCTTAAAATCAGCTTAAATTATTTAATAATAAGTTTAAGTTTATCACCATTATCAAAATCAAAATTAAATTCATCTCCGCTCTTTCCTATTACTCTAATCCATAAAGTATTATAATCTATAAAACCACTTTCAACTTTATCCCCTGCAGGATACGTATAACCGTAGCTTTTTATAAGATCATTACCATCATCAGGCACAAAATAATAAGCAAATGTTTTATTACTATCAACATAAATAGTTTCGTCATCCGTAGTTATTCTAAAATACGGATATGGTAACTCTTTTGTTTTAAAGCTCCAGCTTAAATTATAATCATTACCATTATATTCATATACAGCATTTACATTATATGTTTCGTTCCATTCCAATCTTTCTAAAGGAAACAATGCAAACTCATATTCATCAAATTTATCATTTGGATCATTATTTTTATCTAAAAGTCTTGTATTTGTCACTTCATTACCATTTTGATCATATAGTTTAAATGTTTTTAACGTTATATTGTCTTCATTAAAATAATATTCATTAAACTGAATACTTATCGGGTATCCACTTACATTATAATCCGGTAAAGGATCAGGTGTTTCGTTATAAAATACAGGTAGCATATCAATAGCATTATTATATGGCCATATAATAATGTCTGGATTTTGTTTTCTAAAATTATTTTTAGCATCATTATAATCATCTGCATCAATCACAATATCATCATCTGCACATACATTAAGATAATATGCTCCATTTACATCATTTTGATGAGAACATAATGTATTTAATATTGAATTACCCATATCATAAACATAATCTTTACTTTCAATACCTATTCCAATCAAATCAATAGTTGTATTTAAAAATCCGAATCTATGATAAATAGCAGAAAAAAGATTATCTATTGAATCCATATAATTCTCTTGTCCAACTGATACATTTTCTGAAACATCTTTGCTTAAAAAGCCTGCATAAACTACTCTATCTGAAGGCCATTGACCAGTAAATCCTTTTTTTCCTTCTTCTTCCTCATGTCCAGTTGCATTATTTACATATAAATAATATGCATGATTTTCTGCTGCAATTATTAAATTATTATTAGCCTTTAATGATATCATTCCAGCTTTATTTCTTAAAAAATTCAAATAATCCAATTCATATAAATATGTATCAGAAGATGTATTATCTTCAATTACACTTTCAGAACTTCCACCTCCACATCCCCAAAAACTCAATAAAGCAATAAAAAACATAAATAATTTTTTCATCATTCTTCCTATTTTAATTTTACAATTTGTAACATTTTTATGTATAATTTCGTAACACTTTTACCAAAGGAAACAGTTTGGATGTAACTTTAATAGTTTTAAGCGCCGGCAATTCAACAAGATTAGATTATCCTGTAAAAAAACAATGGTTAAGAATCGATAATAAACCTTTATGGCTATATGTCGCCGACAGATTAAACAGTTTTTATACCTTCAAACAAACTATAATCACTTCAAATAAAAATGATATAAGATTATATGAAAAATTATGCGATTATACAATTGTCGCCGGTGATCGAGAAAGACAGCTGTCTTTAAAAAATGCCCTTAAGCATGTGTCTACTGAATATGTTATGGTAACTGACGTAGCGAGAGCTTGTGTTCCCAAAAACATTATAGAAAATCTGCTCTCAAACCCTGCAGATTGCACCGTACCTTATTTAAAGCCGGTTGATACTGTCGTTTATCAAAATAAAACTATTAATAGGGATGAAGTAAAGCTTATTCAAACACCTCAGCTTAGTCGCACAGAAATACTAAAAAAAGCCCTTGATACCGATAAACTTTTTACAGACGAAAGAGCGGCTATTGAAGCTATGGGCGGCAAAATCAAATATATCGAAGGTAGTGAAGAGAGTAAAAAAATCACATATTTTAAAGATCTGAATCTTCCGTGCCTTACTCCTCCTTCCAAAAATACTCTAACCGGAAACGGATACGATACACACGCCTTTGAGGAAAACAAAAACATGATCTTAGGCGGTGTTGAAATAGACGTGCCTTACGGGCTAAAGGCACACAGCGACGGAGACGTAGTTATTCACTCTTTAATAGATGCTCTTTTAGGAGCCGCCGGATTCGGTGATATAGGAGAATTTTTCCCGGATACGGATGAGAGATACAAAGGCATATCAAGTGTTGAACTTTTAAAAGAGGTTATAAACACCCTAACTTACAAAGGGTATGAAATAATTAACGCGGATATATCAATAATCGCGCAAAAACCAAAACTTAAAGAATATAAAACAAAAATCCAAAGAAACTTATCAAAAATTTTAAACGCACAAGTTAATATTAAAGCCACTACAAACGAAAAAATGGGATTTATAGGTCGGGGGGAAGGAATTGCGGTAATATCAACAGCAACACTACAATACAAGGATTGGCATGAAGATTATAATCGTTGAAAACGAATTATATTTAGCTCAAAGCATACAAAATAACTTGAGCGAAAAATTAAACGCAAAATGCGAAATTTTTGCTTCATATGATGAAGCATTGAATACTGACGGTGAAGTTTATATTGTCAACACGAATTTAAAAGGTAATATAGAAAAATTAATAGATGCAAAAAAAGAAAAAATTATTATTCTCCTTGCTCCTTATGTAACTTATACAAGTGTGACACAACCTATTCAAATGGGAGCGGACGATTATTTACAAAAACCTTTTTCCATTGAGGAACTTATTAGAAAAATCGTTCATTTAAAAGAATATTATTCACTGAAAAACAAAACTTCTAAAATGGAAAATTTTATAGAACATATATTGGAAGATATAGAGCTCGATAAAGACTACGAGTTAAATTTTCCATTATTTGTGAAAACTAATTATCCTAAAGCCATAGACAAACTGATATTTAAATACGCAAAAGAAAATATGTGCGATATAAAACTCATAGACATACAAAATTTAAATCCTAAAGATCTAAAAAATAAAAATACAATTTATTATTCCAAAAACTTTTACGACAATCCTGAAATTATAAATTTATTATCAAAATATAACACAGTTATTATTGTTCCTAAAGAATTTGAAAACAACTACCCTCATTTTAATATGCTGGAGATTGAAATTTCTAAAAAAAGCTTTTTAAACGATGAAATTCTGTCAATTGAAGATTACATAAAATTCATAATTTTAAACCATCAACATAAACTTCCTGATACGGAACTTAGTAAAAGACTTGGTATCAGTAGAAAAAGTTTATGGGAAAAAAGGAAAAAATATGGCATCTTTAAACAAAAATAAAATTTTTATAGACAAAGAAGCTTATATAACCCTTGCAATGGTTCAAGCCGGGCTTTTAAATCCCATAGATAAACTGATGAACAGGGAAGAAGCAAAAATAGCGGATACGCAGAAAAAATATAAAAACAAACCTGTGCCTTTTTCTTTTATATTAGCCCCCTCGGGTAGAAAAAACGAAGAAATATTAAAAAGTAATCCTAAAAAAATCGAACTTTACTGTGATAAACAAAAAGTCGGTGAAGTGGAAGTTGAAGAAATTTATGAAATAGACCCTCAAAAAAGAGTTGAAATCATATACGGTACAAAAGACGCCAAAAATTACCCTCAGGTTGCAAAAACTTTAAAAAGACTCGGAAATTATGCCATTGCCGGAAATTTTTGGGTGGAAGACACGGGAATTAAGAAAAAAATTGACTTTATAAGAGAAAAAGTTAAAAATCTTCAAAATGTTGTAGGTATGACAATGCACGCAAAACCAATCCACAGGGTGCATGAAAAAATTATGAGAAGCGCAATTGAAAAAAACGATATGCTTATAGTGTTTTTAATTAAAAACATGCAAAACGAAGAAGTTCCTTATGAGCTAAGATACGAAGCGCTTTCTCATGTTGTTGATAACTATTTTCCAAAAGACAAAATTATAATCGTACCGCTTTTAAATACATATATTTTCTCAGGTGTTAATGAAGCGATACTTGATGCTATGATCGCCAAAAACTTCGGATGCAATAAATTTATAATGGGACAGACGCACAAAGGTCTTGGAATACATTATGAAGCAAACCATTTAAAAAGTATATTCGATTCTATGGATTTAGATATAGAAATAGAAACAATCAACGAATACGTTTACTGCGACCAGTGTAAAACGATTGTTAGCGTAAATTCATGCCCTCACGGAAGCCACCATCATATAAGCTATCACAGTGATTCGATTTTCGAGCTTTTAAAAACAGGATTGATGCCGCCTACGATTCTTATGAGAAAAGAAATAAGTGCCAAATTTTTAGCGAAAATGTATCCTGACAGGTTTGCAAACCTTCAAAAACTTTATTATGATATTTCACCTAATAAAGGACTTATTGAAAAAAACAAAGAAGAGGATTTTTACATTTCTCTTATGAAACTTTATCAGACAAGTTCGCTTACTTAGTGGGGAAGTAATTAAGTAGCTAAGTTGTAAAGTGGTGAAGTTGTGAAGATGTGAAAAAAATGGAGGTTTTAATGGAAAACTACAATAAATTTAACTGGTTTTTGCTGACCGGTTTTTTCAGCGGACTGCTGCCGAAAGCTCCCGGAACTTGGGGTAGTATAGTTGCAAGTGTTATTGCATATTTTATAATCACGTATCTACCAAACCCTGTAACAACTATATGGCTTCTTGCTGTGTTTTTTTCAGTTGTAGGCATTAAGCTCGTAAATGATTACGAAGCCAAAGGCGGGATTCATGACGATAAAAGAATAGTAATTGACGAATTTGCAGGTGTTTTTATAGCCATAGGCCTTTTTGGTCATTTAAAAGAAGACACACTAATTAAAGTATTATTTGCATTTTTAGCTTTCAGGCTGTTTGATATCTGGAAGCCTTCGATTATCGGAAAAATAGACAAAAAAGCTCCCGGAGGGCTCGGTGTTATGGGAGATGATATTTTAGCCGGGATATTCGGAGGTATTTTAGCGGGACTTATGTATATGGGATATTTGAAACTTATTTAATAATACTGAGTTATAATTATAAAAAAGGCTTCAAAATGAAAGCGTTTAATACATTCAGTGCCGCAATGCTCGGAATAGGGTCAATGGTTGGTGCGGGGATTTTTATAGTTATAGGTGAAGCCGGAAGTATTGCAGGAAATATTGTATGGCTTTCTTTTGTATTAGGCGGTATAGCAGCTCTTCTTAGCGGATATTCTCTGGCAAAACTTGCAATACGTTTTCCGAGTAGAGGCGGGATTATAGAATACATTACTCAAGAATACAAAGAAAACATATTCTCAGGCGGTTTAAGTATTATGTTTTATTTTGCTCAAATCATTGCACTTGCAGCAGTAGCAAAAAGCTTTGGAGAATATGGCGCAAGACTTTTCGGATATGAGTCTAAATTTATTATAAACACTTTTGCAGTCGGAATTGTCGTAGTATTTACTATTATCAATCTTATAGGTGCAAGTATAGTAGCTAAATCTGAAAATATTATTGTTATTTTAAAACTTACGATTCTTACAACATTTACGATATCAGCTCTTTTTTTTATTAATCCGGAATATTTAAGTTTAAAAGATATGCCGCCTATTTCTAATATGTTCTTTGCGATTGGTCTCACTTTTTTTGCATATCAAGGATTTAGTGTAATAACAAATACGATTGAAGATATGGAAAATCCTAAAAAAACAATGCTTAAGGCAATGTTCTTGGCAATATCTATTGTAATGGTTTTATATGTATTAACAAGTCTCGCTGTTTTAGGAAACCTGCCTTTGGATGAAGTTATAAAAGCAAAAGATTATGCTTTGGCCAAAGCTGCAGAACCGGTATTTGGAAATTTAGGATTTAAAATAATGGCAATCGCCGCACTAATTTCCACCGCAAGCGCTATCAATGCCACACTTTATTCAACCGCCGAAATTTCTTATACTTTAGCAAAAAAAGGTGAACTACCTAAAATATACGAATACAATATATTCAATTCAAACGAGGGATTAATTATAAGTGCCTTAATAATCATTCCCATGATTTTATTTTTTAATTTAAGCGAAATTACTACCGTAGCAGCATTAAGCGTACTTATTATTCAAGGATTCGTTCATTTAGGACATTTATTTATTATTAAAAAAACCGATGCGAACAAAACTTTTGTTTTCTTAGCAATGTTTTCAATGTTCGGTATTACGGCTTTAACACTTATATATAATTATATGACCGATAAAAACATTATTTATTATCTATTTTTAGCCTTTGTAATATGTTTCATATTAGAAATCTTATTAAGATTAATCTCTAAAAGAACAATTAAAAAACAAATTAAGAACATTACAAGTGAGTTTATAAAATAGAGGGAATTAAGGAGCGGCTATAATTCCCACTTGGCATTGTTTAACACCTTTGAATTCGTCTGCATTGTTTACAAGCTCGTAAAAATCTCCATTAATTGGATCACCTTTTAAATTAATTCTGATTTCCGTAATAAAGCCGTTTTTACATAGCATTTGAAATTTTCTTGCGTTTCCAGGCCCAAACACCTGAGAGAACATCCATCTCATTCTTTTTAAACTAACGCTTTGCCCCATATGCATTCTAAAAAATTGTAAAAGCATTGTTTCATTAAACTGCTGTGTAAATTTTATACCTGTTATGAAATATGTTTCCGGATCTGTTCCAAAACAAGTCCCGTGTTTTTTCCATTCATGTTTTGCAAGTCCATATTTTGCAGCAGGCATATATTTTTCTAAAATTCTCATAAAATTTTTAGAAAGTTTTAGAGGTTCATTCGAACAAAATGTTTTTTTCTTTGGCCAAAGTCCATGTAAAGTAAAATGTGTTAACGAATAATCACCGGGCTTTCTATTAATACAAACCGCCTTTTTTGGATTTGCTTTACAAAAACCATTAAGCCACGTAAGCGCTAAAATATTTTCATTCGATACTGCCAAAAGCATTAAAGGAAACATAAGAGCAAACAAAATCTTCTTCATAGCACACCTTTTATTAAATTTATTTTTTCGATATCGTCTCTAATTGTATATTCGATACCTTCAATCCCGAATTCCCTATTCTCAACAAAAATACCGTTTTGTTTGAGAATATATTCGATTTCTCTTGTTTTTTCATAATCGACACTAAAAGAATACTCAAAAATATCTTTATATTCAAGTAAATTTGCATTTTTTACAGCCAAATTTGCCACATCGCTGTATGCTTTTACAAGTCCTCCGACTCCTAAAAGAATACCTCCGAAATATCTCACGGTTATAATACCGACATTTATCAGATCATTTCCCTGAAGTACTTTCAGCGTAGGTCTCCCGCTGCTTCCTCTGGGCTCTCCGTCATCTGACGAGCCTTCAACAATTTGATTGTATTCATTGAGATATCTAAATGCCGTCACATGATGATTTGCTTTGGGGTGCACTTTTTTAAGTTCTTCGAGTTTTTCTTCAAAAAGGGAAAAAGGAACAAGGAAAGAGTGAAATTTTGATTTTTTAATTTCGAGCGTTGCAGCAGAAATCGAATTTACAGTTTTCATTAATCAAAAAGTTTATTGATACTTTCGTTATACATAATTCTTCTGATAACTTCCGCAAAAAGTTTTGCAGTTGAAAGCACTTTTATTTTTTTACAGTCCCCTTTAAAAGGAATAGTATCGCTGATTACGAGTTCATCAAGAACAGAGTCTTTAATTCTGTCAAGTGCAGGTCCGCTTAAAACTCCATGAGTAGCATATGCCATTACGGAATTAGCTCCTTTTGCTTTAAGTGCTTTTGCGGCTTTTACCATCGTACCTGCAGTATCAACCATGTCATCAATTAAAATTACGTCTTTTCCTTTAACATCTCCAATAATATTCATAACTTCCGCAACATTTGCTTTTTCTCTTCTTTTATCAACAATTACCATATCAAGTCCAAGTTTGCTTGCGAAATATCTCGCTCTTGCAACCCCGCCTATATCCGGAGAAGCGATTATTGGGTTTTTAAGATTTTTTTCTCTGAAATATTCAAAAAACAGAATACTTCCATAGAGGTTGTCAACCGGAATATCGAAAAATCCCTGAATCTGTCCAGCATGCAGGTCAATTGTCACTACCCTGTCGATTCCCGCTTTTTCCATCATATTAGCTACAAGTTTAGCGGTAATAGGAACTCTCGGAGCCGCTTTTCTGTCCTGTCTTGCGTATCCGAAATACGGAACGATTGCAGTAATGCTTTTAGCACTCGCTCTTCTCATAGCATCCGTAATAATCAAAAGTTCCATTAAATTATCATTCGCAGGTGCACATGTAGGCTGAATGATAAAACAGTCAATCCCTCTAATACTCTCACCGATTTGTACGTTAATCTCACCGTCGCTGAATCTATTAACCGTAATTTTACTTAAAGGTCTGTCAAGATACTCCGCTATATCCGCCGCCACTTTAGGGTTAGCCGTACCGCTGAATAGTTTGAATTTCATTTTTCACGCTCCTTTGTTTTATTAATGAAATGGTATCAAAATTACTTTAATTTTACTTTGTCAAGTTTTAGATTTTTTCACTTTTCTCTATTAACTTTTTATTTTTCATTCTTCACTGTTCACTGTAAATATCATCTTCCTCCCCTGATCCATCCGCCGCCAAGCAGTTTCTCTCCTTCATAAAAAACACATGCCTGTCCCTTTGCCACGCCTGAAACAGGTTCGTGGAAATTTACAACAGCCTTGCTTTTGCTCTCCATCTTCACAACCGCAGGCACTTTAGGAGCCCGGTAACGGATTTTTGCCTCACACTCAAACACTTTATCATCAATAAACAGATTTACGCCTTTTAAAAAAACCTGTTTTTTTTCAAGGTCTTTCTTATCGCCTACAATCAGCGTATTGCTTTTGGCATCTATTCCTATTACGTACTGGGGTTTGTGTGATTTGAAAAGATTAAAGCCTTTTCTCTGCCCCACCGTATAAAACGAATATCCTTTATGCACGCCTATTTTCTGACCTCTTTTATTTACGACTTTCCCTTTTCTTTCAGGGTTGAAGTGAAGTTTGAGCACATCGATATATGAATTGTCTATAAAACATATATCCTGGGATTCTTTTTGGCTTGCGAATTCGTCAAGCCCTATTTCGGAAGCGAGTTTTTTGATTTCATCTTTTGTATATTCCCCAAGAGGGAAAAGGATTTTAGGAAGAACCTTTTTTTTTATTCCGAAAAGAAAATAGCTCTGATCTTTACTCTGATCCTTAGCCTGGTATAAAAACTCTCCGTCGTTTCTTACATAATGCCCTGTAGCCGCAAGTTCACACCCGTACTTTTCCAAAAAGCCCATAAAAATACCGAATTTTATTTTGATATTGCACATTGCGCAGGGGTTCGGAGTAATTCCCTGTTTATAACTTTCTACGAAGTATTCGTAAACTTCTTTTCTAAACTCATCCTCAACGTCCTCAATAACATACTCAAACCCCAGCTTTTTACTGAGTCTGTTTAATTTGGCCACATTTTCCACATGATTTACACCCTCATGCATTTTCATGTATATACCGACTACATCATACCCCTGCTCTTTTAAAAGATATACGCTCATAGCGCTGTCAACCCCGCCGCTGACACCTACCAATACTCTTTTTGCCATTATTTAAAAAACTCCTTCATAAAAAAAGTAGAACAGTCAATATTCCCGAATGCGCTGTCTAACCTTTGGAAAAGTTTAGGTTCTTTTTCTTCCATGTTTCTCAGCCACTCTTTAATTTCACTTCTTACATAAGGAGTTTTTGCCTGATCCGATTCGTTAAATGCAAGGCAGCTTGATTCGCCGTCTATTATAGGAAAGTTATTCTGCTCGCTCATATACTTTATCCATTTTTCACGAACTTTAATAAGAGGCCTGATTACTTCTATTTCGTTGTACGCTTTATATTTAGGCGGCATAGAGCGCATCATTCCGTTGTAAAACATACTCATAAAGAAAGTTTCCACCGCATCGTCGAAATGATGCCCGAGGGCAATTTTGTTGTACCCGAGCTCCAATGCTTTGGTATAAAGCGCTCCCCTTCTCATCCTTGCGCAAAATCCGCAGGCGCTGCTTCCCGGACGTTTTTTTTCTTCAAGTATTTCAAGTATGGGGGTTTCGTAGATAATATATTCGATTCCGAACTCTTCACAGTGTTTTTTAAGAGGTGTGTAATCAATTCCCGTACCGGCATCGATTGTAACGGCTAAAAGATCAAACTTAAACGGAGCTATCAGCTGCATTCTTTTAAGCACATGCAGCATTACAAAACTGTCTTTTCCGCCGCTGAAAGCAACCATTACACGGTCACCTTCTTTAATAAGCTCAAACTCGCCGTTTGCACGTCCGACGAATTTGATTACTTTTTTGGAGAAGTATATATCTTTTATGGGGTTTTTCATTTAACAAGTTGTCCTTCACTGTATAATTTACCCTGTTTAAACTCTAAATTTAAAATTACTTTTCCGTTTTCTTTTTTAGCAAGAGCAAATAAAAACGCACTTCTCGGCAATGCATTCATTAAAATATTCGCAATCTCAGGTGTTGTAACAAGATGCAGCTTCGCATCAATAAAATCAACATTATTGTTATTTAATTTTTCTCTGAAGTTTTTGGTAGGCAAAAATTTAATATTGAAGTTTAAGTTATACCCTCCAAAATCTCTTTGCATTACTTTTATATCTTTTAACAAACTATCGATATTAATACTAAAACCTTTTTCAAAAATTTTCTCTAAATATTTGTCTTTTTCGGTTTCTTTAGCCTGTGCAAGTTTTTTTAATAAATTTGTTTCTATGCCTTTAACTTCCGCTATAACTTTAAAATTATCAGCATTAACAGCATTAGGTACACTTAATGTTTTAAATCCAAAAGTTGAATTTACTTTTGCCACATCCGTTAAAACGGTTTTTGTTGTTGAATATACGTTTTGAATCTGAAGTTTAAATCTGTTTAAGTCCACGTTTACATTAAAATTTGTTTTTGAAAGTGAGTTTTTCTCATTTCCTTCAAATTCGTTTTTGAAATTTTTAATTTCAATAAATCCTTTTTTATCTTTAACATATATATCTTTAATATTTAACTTGTTTTTTAAAAGTTCTCCGTTTTTAAACACTCCGGTGATATGTTCAATTCCAACGATAGGATTATTATTTATTATAATATCTTTAAATTTATAAGAATAGTCCCTAAAATTAGGTGTAGTTACCACAAATTCTATATATTTCTTTAAAAACTTATTAAGTTCTTTTTCAGAATTTTTAAATTGTTCATTTAAAATTACTTTATCAAGCTTTCCTAAAAACACCACGTTAGTTACAGGCAGGTTTTTAAATTTTGTTTCGATATTTAATTTAATTTCTTCAATTATTCCTTGTGTATTTAATATTTTTGACGGAATTGTAACTTCTAATATTTTATCAGTCTGTAAATAGCTGCTTTTATCTTCTACTATTTTAATCTGCATCCCTTTTTCTCTTAAATCATTAAGCATCTGATTATATTTTGAATTCATCAGTTTTCCGAATATCAAAGGAGTAATCGCTATTAATATTAAAAACGTTATCCCCATTACTATTAATTTATTTCTCATCATTTTCCTTTTTATTTTTTCAGTTCTTTTAGCATTTCAATTAAAAATTTGGCACTTATTTTACTTGATTCTTCCAAAAATTCATCAAAATCCACACCAGCCCCTTCTTCAGCCGTATCGCTTATAGCCCTTAGCATAAAGAAAGGTACACCCTCATTCCAGCAAACACATCCTACCGCTCCGCCTTCCATTTCAATGGCACTTGCGTTAAATATTTTTTTAATCCATTCTTTACGTTCTTTCGAATGTACAAACTGATCTCCACTGGCTATTACGCCATCTTTTAGTTTGATTCCGAGTTTGCCGGCTACATTTTGAGCTATATTGTTTAAATCTTCATCACATTCAAAAAATACCTTGCTCTCAGGAATGTATCCCGGCTCATACCCGAAAACCGTCAAATCAACATCGTGCTGACACGTTTTAGTGGCTATTATCAAATCCCCTATTTTAAGATCTTCGTCAACACCGCCGGCAACCCCGCTGAATAACAGCTTATCAACACCGAATTTTTCAATCATTATAGTAGCGGTAATCGAAGCGTTTACTTTCCCTATTTTACTATATGCCAGAACAATATCCTCACCCTCGAACTCCGCTATATAAAATATATTATTTGCGTGCTTTATTTTTTCTTTTATATTCATATACTCTAAAATAGGGTCAAGCTCCTCCCTCATCGCACATAAAATTCCTGTCATTTATATCCTTTAGTCTTTTCTTAAAAAATATTTTTGTGTAAGCGTCAGATTATGATTAAGCTCGCATTCTATCAACTCTTCTTCGAAATAATTTGCCTTAATTTCCGTTTGTCCTTTTGGATTAATCACTCTGCTTCCGCCCCAAAAGCCAAGTCCGTCTTCAAACCCCACACGATTGCAAAAAAGTACATACGCACCGCTCAAAATAGCCATTGATTTTAAAAGCGCTTCCCACTGATCTTCAATTAACAGTTTACCATCACTAAATTCTCTTGCAGGCGAAGCGGCTATTACAATGATTAAATCTGGCTTTTTTTGAGAAACGAAATTAATGGCATCTCCGCTAAAAACATCCTCACATACAAACATACACGTTTTCCCGAATTTCGTATCAAATAAACTAAATTCATCCCCGCTGAAAAAAAACCTGCCTTCTTCAAATACTCCGTATGTAGGTAGATGCACTTTGTTGTGTATTTTTATTTCATTATCAATATAAAGAGCGGAATTATATATTTTTCCTTCTTTTTTAATGGCCGCACCTAAAACAACGTCTTTACTGAATGTAAGGTTCTTAAAATACTCTATATCAAACGCATCTTCAAGTAATGCGTCTTTTATTTTATACCCATTCATACTAAGTTCCGGGAAAACAACTAAATCAGCATCCGTTTTTTCAATAAACTCTATATGTTTATTTATGTTTTCCGGACTTAATTTAGGCCTTATCTGTGCAAGTGCGATTTTCATATTATTACTCCGTTTATTTTTTACCAAATTATCCTTCTAATGTATTAATAACTTTTTCAAGACTCGCCATATCGGTTACAGGAAGAGTCTTTTTCTTTGTGATTTTTCTATTAATACCCATTAAAACCTTACCACCGAGTTCCACGAAAATATCCGCATCGTTTTCATAGTTTTTGATTGACTGTTTGTAAAGTACCGGTTTTGTTAACTGTACCGGCAACAATTCAAGCGCTTCTTTTTTTGTATTGTATGCTTTTGCACTTACATTACTCACAACAGATTTAAATTCATCTTTTAAATATTCATCCAAAAGATCTCTTAACGGTGCGCTTGCACTCTCAAGCAAAGGACAGTGGCTTGCCACACTCATATTTAAAAGCATTACCCTTTTAGCTCCTTTTTCTTTTAAAACCGGTTCAAGTTTTTCCAAATCTTCCCTAAGTCCAGCAAGAACAAGCTGACCGTCGCTGTTGTAGTTTGCAGGCCATACTTTAAGACCGGATTCCTTACAGATGTTTTCTATAGTCTCGTCATCAAGACCCAAAACTACCATCATTGAACCGACTTTATCACGAAAAGCCGCATTCATAAGTTTTCCTCTTTCATGTACAAGTTTAATTGCATCTGCAAGATCTATAGCTCCTGCAGAATAAAGAGCACTAAATTCTCCTAAAGAATGTCCTAATGAAAACGCATAATCAAAATCCGCATTTTTAAAAAGTTCATATGCAATAGCTGAATATAATAAAATTGCAGGCTGTGTGTATTCTGTTTTGTTTATTTCTTCGTTTTCTTCAAACATAAGTTTTTTAAAATCTGTCTTTATCGCATCACTTGCAACTTCAAACATTTCCTTTGCTTTGTCATTTGAATCATAAAAATCTTTTCCCATTCCGACAAATTGACTACCTTGACCAGGAAAAAGTAAACCAACTTTCATTATCATCCTTTTTTTATAAAATTATATCATATAGCCTCTATCGCTTTATGATTTATTCTTGACCATATAAATAAAAAAGAAATACAAAACAATTGATTTTTTTAATCGAGAAAATAAAAAACAAGAAAAGATCTCTTACTAAAAGTGACAGACACTAAAATAGTTCAATAAAAAGAAAAGAGAGGGATTAGTGGCATCCGCATCCTGTACCACAACCGCAACCCTGACCTTGCTCTCCACCAGCAAGTTCTTCTAAAGTTGCGTCTCTTTTACTAACTACTTTAACATCAAAAGTTAAATCTTCACCTGCTAAAGGATGGTTATAATCGATTGTAACTTCTTTATCGTTAAAATCTTTTACTGTTACTGCAATTGTTTGCCCGTCCGGAGACTGTCCGTAAAGAGTCATTCCTTTTTGAAGATCAATTCCTTCAAACTGTTCTCTTGGTAATGTCTCAACCCACTCTTCATTTCTTTGACCGTATGCTTCGTCTGCTTTAACTGTTACAGTTTTTTCTTCTCCAACTTCCATACCTTCAACTTCTTTTTCAAGTCCAGGAATAATTTGTCCTTGTCCAGCGATGAATTCTAACGGAGCCTGTCCTTTATTAGAATCAACTACTTCACCTTTTGAGTTTTTTACTGTATATTCAATTCCGTATACTTTTGCCATTGTAATCCTTTAAAATTTTACGCAGTATAACATATTCTTATAATTTTTCCAACTCTTTTTTTGCTAATTTAGCATATTTGGAATTTGGAAAATCACTTATTAATTTTTTAAAAGTAAGTTTTGCATTTTGTTTTTGATTCAGTTTTAAAAATGACATACCCGTATGATATAAAAGCCTATCGGTAAATGATGTTTTTTTAGGATATAAAGATATACTTTTTTTATAAAAAGCGAGTGCCTCTTTATACCTTCCTTGTTTGTAAGCAATTTCACCTAAATAATATGAAGATGTTGCAGGTAAATATTTTTTCTGTAATGTATAAGCAAACAATTCTTCGGCCTTATTCAATTTACCACTGTAAAAATATTTTTTTGCTTGAGCGAATGCGGTTTTCGGATTTATGTTTTTAGCCGGTTTATTTAAATTTTTAAGCTGGTTTAATATTGTCTGTATAGAATTACTTAAATTTTGAAAATTCTCATTTTGTATTTTTGTAATTTCTTCTATTGTTTTTTTAATAGCTTGATTTTGTTCTTCTAAAGCTGCTACTTTATCTTCCAATGTTTTAATTCTATTTTTAATATCCGTTAAATTAGTATCCTGGAGCTGCTTTTTTAGTTTATCAATTGAAAGTTTTGTAGAGTCGATTTCACTGAGTATCGTATTAAATGATGATAATTTATTGCTCAAATCGGAAATAGTTTGATCATACTCCACAAACTTTTGAGCTAATTTTGATTTAAACTCATCTAAATTCTTCTTTAATTGTTCAATTAAACTGCTATTTTTTTGGATATTTTTTTTATTTTGAAGTATTGCTTTTTCTTGTGGAGTAAGTCCATACGGATTAGGAGAATTTAAATCACCTGCTTTAAAGGGATCTACATCTGCTAATAACAGAATAGGTAGAAGAAAAAAAAGTTTTTTCATACAATTCCTTTTTAAAGGAATTGTACCTTAATTATGGTAAATATGTAAAATTATCTCTTCTGTTTTTTCTCCAGCACCATTTAGCATGAGCAGTACATACCGGATTTAGTTCACCATAGCTGATAATAGTAAGTTTTTTAGGATCTACACCAAGTTTGATTAATGCGTTTTTAACAGAATTTGCTCTTTTTAATCCAAGTGCATAATTGTACTCTTCAGTACCCCATTCGTCACAGTTACCTTCGATTCTAACAGTATAGTTAGCAGGATTATTTTTGATAAGTTCCGCAAGTTTTTCAACTTTTGGCCATTGATCTGGTCTAATATTGTATTTATCAAAATCAAAATATACAACGATATTTGCTAAATCTTTTGCAAATTTTTGATCAGCTGTTACACTAATTTTAGTACCTTCACCTATAGTTTGCTCTTCAACATTTGCATTTTGAGTGTTTACAGTTTCATTTTCGTTAGTAGTAGCTGTTGTTGCTTCACCTGTTGTTTGTGTAGTCTGTGCTGACTGAGTTTCAGTTGCATTTTCTAAATTCGGTTGCTTTGAACATCCTGTAATCATCAATAAAGCCGCTAAACCAGTTGCAATCAGTAATTTTTTGTTCATTTTCTCTCCTTTTTTTTACCAATCAAATGATTGTAGTATTTTTGGTAACGGATAATAAAACACTTTGTTTTCATTTAAACGTATTATACCAATTTTTGAATAAAAATTTTCTCTTTTTATAAACATTATAGAATTTCCGTCAACTGAAAAGTTAGGATAACTGTTTTGACCTTTAAAAGTAAGTCTTTTTAAAGAATCGTCGTTTTTATTTACAAGAAACAGATTAAAGGTATTTGTTGAGAATGCATTGCTTGTCTCTCTTGTACTAATCACCAAATAATTTTTATATGCATCTACCCCTATTTGATTTTTTCCATGATATAACACTCTTTGAACTCTACCGTTTTCCGTATCTTTGCTGAATATCATAGGCATACCGTATCTGTCGGAAACAAAAACAATCTTATCATCCCCCCAAAATTTACCATTTACGTCAATACCGTTATATTTAGTAATTTTTGTTAGTTTTTTATTTGCTATATCATATTCATATACATCCGGTTGTCCTGTCGGTGCCAATGTTAATAAAAGCTTATCTTTTTTAACATCGGATACAATAAGAAGGCCTTGGGAAGTTAGAATTTTCTCTCTTTTACCCGTTCTTAAATTCAATTTGTATAATGTTGGCAATCTTCCTAATTTTGTATAATAGATAACATTCTGTTTTTCATCAGCCCATTTCGGAAAAATATTAAGCCCTCCGCTTATTATCCTTTTCTTATATGAAAGAGTGTAATCAGACAGATAAATATTTGCCTGTTTCGGTGCCACAAGCATTGAATATATTACTTTTCTAATTAAAAATTTAGCCTGAGGAAGTCCGAAATATTCATTTATGTCATAAACCGCCTTATGGACCAAAAACGGAAAATAAGCGTAACTGTTAGATTTATATATCTTTTCTACTTTTAAAATATTTTTTTCAAAATATTTAACAGTTAGTTTTTTATTTGAATAATTAAATTCGAACCTATATGTTGCGTTAGTGTCTTTATTGATTGTATAATTAAAATGATCAAGTACGGTCAAGTCCATTTTAAGAATTTTTAACACATTTTTATCACCGGTATAAAATACACCTATTTTAGGTTTTTCATTAAAATATTTTGTTATTACAAGCTCATTTGCAAATAAAAACATCATGCTTAATAAAAATAAAACTATTTTTTTAATCATTGCTTACCTTTGATTGGAATAATACTGTTATGTCAAAATTTTTATCAAAATTAACTTTTTTAATTTCTTCTATTAATTGATTCTGCCTATCAAGTGGCAGATTACTTTCCAAAATATTTACCATTACTTGACCGTTAATATTTTGTATATTAATTTTAGCATAATCACTCGGTAATGTTGAAACATCGTACCAAATAGAATACAGCTTTTGTGAAATGATATCGTTAATTTCTTCTTTTGTCAGCTTTTTACCACTATTTTGTACAAAATTAACTTCTACACTTATTTTTTTTATATTTTTCAAATTTCTCTCAATTCCTCTGAATCTACTCATATCAAGCTGTTTTTTTTGAAGAATTTTTTTCGTATCCACATTATAATTTACATTTTTAAAGATATCATTAAATCCTATATCTTTACCGCCATGAGTTATATTAGATTTAGAACCGCTTTTTTTGACTTTTTTTACTGTTTTTTTGATTTTCGAAACCTGAGTTTTTTTTATTGATTTACTGTTTTTTTTAGCCTGAGAGTTTATTTTTGCTTTTTTTGCAAGTATTGCAGTATGAACATAAACTCTCTTTTCAGGTTTTTTTTTCGGAAACAAAAAAAACAGAAAAAAAACAACAATCAAACTATAAACTATTAAGGTTAATAGAAAGGAAACAAGAAGCCTCATTTAGTAAGTAATCCTATTTGAGTAAATCCAAGCTTTACTACAGCAGAGTATACTTTCATAAATGTTTGATATTTGATATTTTTATCTGCTGCAATGTAAACAAGAGAGTTTTTATTAAAATTTCCGTATTTTAAATTAAATTCTTCTAAAAAATTCTTCATTGGGATTTGTTCTTTATTGACAATTACGCTACCGTCTTTTTTAATTGTGATTGTTATCGTCGGCTTTTTAGCGGCAGGAGTTGTTTTGCTGCCTTCCGGTAAGTTTACCGTCTTTTCCTGATAAGTACTAACTGTAACTGAAACCATGAGAATTGCAAGTAACACAAGCATTATATCCACAAAAGGAGTAATATTTAATTCTGGTTTTTTCATTTGCTTAAATAAAAGTCCTTTTGCATGATTAATATACTGATTAAATCTTCTACTTTTTTACTGAGTATCTGATGAAATGAATACGCAGGAACGGCCACAATAATACCTACGGCTGTCGCTACAAGCGCGTCTGCAATAGCAGGTGCAATCATATTAATCGTAGTAACACTTTGCATTGAGGAAAAAGCGGTTAAAATACCGATAACTGTTCCAAAAAGACCAATAAAAGGTGCAGTAGATGCTACGATTCCCAAAAATGTAATACCGCTTTCAGCTTCGGTTCTTGCAGCTTGAATGCAGGCATCAAATGTTAAGCTATTAATATTATCACTTTTGTCTATACATCTTTTAAGTGAAGAAACACCTGAGATATTTCCGCTCATTAAAAGTGCGTTTAGTGATTCTTTTTCTTTTTTTATCCATGATGTTAATGAAAAATATTTGTAGAAAAATACGAAAAATACAAAGAAAAGATAAATCCCAAGCCACCCTAAAACTATTACGTTTATAGGGTTACTTAAGATTTTAGAGATTTCTGGCAGCACTTTCTATCTTTGCCTCAACAGATGCAACTAAAACATCACTGTTAGCCGCATCACGAATAAGTTTTTTAGCTTTTTCAATTGCTTCTGCAATATCTCCGGCTTTTTCTCCGGATACAGGCTGAGCACCGTCTACAAGTACATTTACATGATCAGGTGTTACTTCAACGTATCCTGAATTAATTGCAATAATCTCTTCAGATCCGTCTTCTTTTTTAATTGTAATAATACCAGGCTGAAGAGTTGTCATTAAAGGTGCGTGTCCTTCAAGGACACCGAACTCACCTTCAATGCCAGGAAAATATGCTTCTTTTACTTCACCCTCGTATATTCTACCAAGAGGTGTAACAATATCAAGTTTCATTTGCTTCCTTTAGCTTTGAGCCTTCATTTTTTCAGCTTTTTCTTTAGCTTCGTCTAAATCACCTACCATGTAGAATGCGTTTTCAGGTAAATCGTCAACTTTACCTTCAAGAATTTCTTTAAATCCTGCAATTGTTTTATCAAGTTCTACGTATCTTCCGTCTGCACCTGTAAATACTTTTGCTACGAAGAACGGTTGTGATAAGAATTTCTCAATTTTTCTCGCTCTTGCAACAGTTAATTTGTCTTCTTCGCTAAGTTCGTCCATACCAAGAATTGCAATAATATCTTGTAAATCTTTATATTTTTGTAATACTTCCTGAACTCCTCTTGCAACTCTGTAGTGTTCTTCACCAACAATTTGCGGATCAAGAATTCTACTTGTTGAATCAAGTGGATCAACTGCCGGGTAAATACCTTTTTCAGCAATTTTTCTGTTAAGTACAGTTGTTGAATCCAAGTGTGCGAATACGCTTGCCGGTGCAGGGTCAGTCAAGTCGTCTGCCGGTACGTAAACAGCCTGGATTGAAGTAATACTTCCTTTTTTAGTTGAAGTAATTCTTTCTTGTAATTTACCCATTTCAGTAGCAAGTGTAGGCTGATAACCAACCGCACTTGGAATTCTTCCAAGAAGTGCTGACATTTCCGCACCTGCCTGAGCAAATCTGAATATGTTGTCGATGAACATAAGTACGTCTCTTCCTTCTTCATCCCTGAAGTATTCAGCCATTGTAAGACCAGTCATCGCAACCCTGTTTCTACATCCCGGAGGTTCGTTCATCTGACCGTAGCACAGTGCAACTTTGTCAAGAACTCCACTTTCTTTCATTTCATGGTAAAGGTCATTACCTTCCCTTGTTCTTTCACCAACCCCAGCAAATACTGAGTAACCGCTGTGTTTGTACGCAACGTTGTGGATAAGCTCCATAATAATAACCGTTTTACCAACTCCGGCACCACCGAATAGACCAGTTTTACCACCTTTCATATATGGACATAGAAGGTCTACAACTTTAATACCAGTTTCGAAAACTTCCATTTTAGTTGACTGCTCTTCAAACGGAGGAGCGTCTCTATGGATTGACCATCTTGGTGTATCAGCAGGTACTTCTTCACCACCGTCAATTACGTCACCTGTTACGTTGAAAATTCTTCCAAGTACAGCTTCACCTACAGGTACTTTAATAGGAGCACCAGTAGCTACTACTTTTTCTCCTCTTGTAAGACCGTCAGTAAGGTCCATTGCAATTGTTCTAACAATATGATCACCAATTTGAGCCGCTACTTCTAAAACAACTTTTTTCTTTTCACCTTCAGCTTCAAACTCCACATAAAGCGCTTCGTTTATCGCCGGAATATCTCCTTCAAATTCTACGTCAACAACCGGACCTAAAATTTGTAATACTTTACCTTCCATTTTACTCCTTTACTTTTTCATTGCTTCTATTGCAGTAACGATTTCGATAAGTTCTCTTGTTACAGCTTCTTGTCTTGCTTTATTAAATTCAAGTGTCAACTGATGTACCATTTCTTTTGCGTTGTTAGTTGCAGCATCCATTGCTTGCATTCTTGCACTATGTTCTGCCGCAAGTGAATCTAAAAGCGCATAATAAAGTGAATACTCAATATATTTTTTAACTAAAGTCTCAAGAATTGTTTCATAATCGTTATCAGGTTCAACTTCTAAAAATTCTTGAGAATCGTTTACATCAACTTCTATAGGTAAAAGTTCTTTTACATATACCTGCTGTGTAAGTTTGTTCACATATCCGTTATGGATAGTAATAATATTGTCAATTTCTTCATTTACGAAATCTTCATAGCTTTTTTGAATAAGCTCAGCCGCTTTTTCATAATTTGGAGCTGCACTAAGTCCTATTACTTCTTCATACATATCGATTCCGACAAATTTGAAATATTCAATAGCTTTTTTTCCTATTACTTTAAGTCTGATTTTAACTTTTTTTTCTTTTAGTTCTTCAATCAGTTTGATTGTTTGTTTAATAGTTTGAATATTAAAGCCACCGCACAGACCTTTGTCTGCAGTAATAACTATTACATCTACTTTTTCAACATTTTCAATTTTTGCAAATGCTCTAAGTTCTATAGAATCTTTAACACTTGCAAGTTTTGCTGAGATCTCATGCATAACTTCATCAATTTTTCTTGCATATTCTCTTGAGCGCATAATCGCTTCTTCCGCTCTTTTTAATTTAGCGGTAGAAACGAGCTTCATCGCTCTTGTTGTTTTTTGAGTGTTTTTAACACTGCTTATTTTTTGTTTTAGCTCTTTTAAAGTTGCCATTTATTATCCTTCGAACCCAGCCTTAAACTCTTCTAATGCTTTTTTAAGTAGTTCTTCAGTTTCGTCGTCAAGTTTTTTCTTAGTTCTGATGCTTTCAAAAATTTGTGGATATTTAGTTTCGATGAACGGATATAGTTCGTCTTCAAATCTTCTAATTGATTTAGTATCGATATCGTCTAAATATCCTCTCGTACCTGCATAAATAATTACAACTTGTTTTTCAACAGGTAATGGTGAATATGCCGGCTGTTTTAGAATCTCAACAAGTCTTTCACCTCTTTCAAGCTGTTTTCTACTTGCTTCGTCAAGGTCACTTGCGAATTGAGAGAACGCTTCAAGCTCTCTAAACTGTGCAAGGTCAAGTCTTAGGTTACCTGCAACCTGTTTCATTGCTTTAATCTGAGCGGCACCACCAACCCTTGATACTGAAAGACCAACGTTAATAGCAGGTCTGATACCTTTGTTGAATAGGTTAGTTTCAAGGAAAATCTGACCGTCAGTAATTGAAATTACGTTTGTCGGAATATAAGCAGCAACGTCACCACCTTTAGTTTCGATAATTGGTAATGCTGTTAAACTTCCCGCACCAAGTTCGTCGTTAAGTTTAGCTGCTCTTTCAAGTAATCTACTGTGTAGGTAGAATACGTCACCTGGATATGCTTCCCTTCCTGGAGGTCTTCTTAGAAGTAATGACATTTCTCTGTATGCGTCTGCATGTTTAGATAAATCATCGTAAACGATAAGAGCGTGTCTTCCGTTGTCTCTGAAATATTCACCCATTGTAACACCGGCATACGGCGCTAAGAATTTAAGTGAAGCTGCTTCAGATGCAGAAGCATTAACAACGATTGTGTAATCCATTGCTCCGTGTTCTTCAAGAATTCTAACGATGTTAGCAACTGTTGATTGTTTTTGTCCTACTGCAACGTAAATACAGATTACGTCTTCATTTTTTTGATTTAAGATAGTATCAAGCGCAACAGTAGTTTTACCTGTTTGTCTGTCCCCAATGATAAGCTCTCTTTGCCCTCTTCCGATTGGAACAAGCGCGTCAATAGCTTTAAGACCAGTTTGAAGTGGCTCATGAACAGATTTTCTTGCCATGATTCCAGGTGCTTTTTCTTCAACGTATCTGTATTCTGTAGCTTCGATTGGACCTTTACCGTCAATTGGCTCACCTAATGCGTTTACAACTCTTCCGATTAATGCTTCACCAACAGGTACTGAAATTAATTTTCCAAGTCTTTTTACTGAACTTCCTTCAGTAATATCAGTTCCTTTTCCAAGAACTACCACACCAACATTGTCAGCTTCAAGGTTGAATACCAAACCTTTTTCACCAGTTTCAAATTCAACCATTTCACCGGCCATTACGTTTGTAAGACCATATACCTTAGCGATACCGTCAGCTGAGTAAATTACTTTACCAACTTCTTCTACGTCTACTTTTAAGTCGTAGTTTTCAATTCTTTCCTTGATTATCGAAGTGATTTCTTGTACCACTTATACTCCTTTCTTTTAGATTGCTTTTAAAATATTGTTTATTAAATCGTTTTTGATTTTATCTTCACTAAGTGCAACTTCAACATTTAAGATATCAACGAATACTTTAATACCGTTAATATCTTTTTTGTCCAAAGTTAACTGAATCTCAGCATTAAACTTTTGAGAAAGTTTAGCTTCGATTTCTTTTAACGTAGCTTCACTTATATTACCTTCAACTACACCAGCGTATCTATTAAAATGTCTTGAAACTTTTTCATATAAAGACGTATGAATTTCTTTGAACAGATCTTCTCTTTTATTTTCAAGAATTATTCTTAAAAAGTTTAAAAATTTAGGATTGTCGTATTCAGCAATTTTTGCAAGTACATCAATTTTTTCATCAATACTTAACAAAGGTGATTTTACAATTAAAATAAATTTCTCATCTTTTGCAACTAATGCGATTTTCGCTATAGCTTCATAAGCCTTAGCAATCTCATCTTCACTTAAAGACGCTAAAAAAGCTTTTGTGTATTTTTCAACTACCATTATGCTACCTTTAATACAAGTTTAGCCGCATCTTCACTTGTAAGATGTACATCTTTAAGTACATCTTCAAGAAATGCTTTAATTGCTTCTCTTTTTGCTTTTCTGATTTCAGCAATTTTAGCTTCTTCGAAATGTTTTTCAAGCATTTCAAGTTCAGCTTTTGTTTCTTCTAAAATAGAATTATAAATATGTTCTGCTTCTTTTTTAGAATCTTCAATAATTTCTGTCGCTTTTATTTTAGCTTCTTCAAGTTTAGCTTTAAGCTCTTCTTTTTTAAGTTTTGCTTCTTTTAATTTATTCTCAACTTCTTGAAACTTACTTGCGATTTCTTCTTTTCTGTTTCTGAAAAAAGTAATAGCTTTATTTCCTACAAGATACCAAAGAATCGCTACGAAAATTAAAAAGTTTATTGTTCTTGCAACAATATCCGTCCCGCCTGTCGCAGCCGCCTCACTTGCAAATGCAACAGCGCTTAAAAACACAACTAATAATGCTTTTTTCATGCCGCATTCCTTATTTTGTTTTCAACAAGAGTTTTAATCTCTTCTTTGCTTGTACTAAGCTCTGCTAAAATTTTCTCTTTTTCAGCCTGAATTTCTTTTGCAAGTTCTTCTTTAGCCGCTTCGATTTCAGCTAATCTTTTAGCTTTCATTTCTGCAGCTTCAGCCTGAGCTTTCGCTCTTGCTTCATCTCTTATCGCTTTAGCTTCTTTTTTAGCTTCAGCTAAAACCCTTTGAATTTCTTCTTCCAATTCTTTTGAATCTTCAGAATTAGCGTTAATCATCTCAAGAGATTTTTTAAGCTTTTCTTCTCTTTCGTCCATAAATTTAACCAACGGATCAAACAGCCACATTTTCAGTAATATCAGTGTAACCAGGAAAATACCGGCTTCTATGAGCATCACACCTATATTAAGGTCAAGCATTAATTCTCCTTTTTTTGGAATTTTAACATAAATTTAACCGATTACATTTAAAAGTTTTTCTAATTTTTTCAAATCTTTGTTATTTTTAAACTTAATCTTAATAGAATCTTTGTTAATTTCTACTTTTAATCCGATTTTTTTGAATTTATCCGCTATTTCTATCACTCTTTTGTCAATAGGAATATCTTCCGCTTCCGGTTTCGGATTTTTTAATCTTTGAATCAGTTTTTCGGTATCACGGACATTTAAAGATTTTTTTTCTATTTCTTCTATAACTTTTTTTAATAATTCATCATCAAGACCTATCAATACTTTAGCATGCCCTACGCTTAAAATGCCTCTTTTTATTTTTTCATGAACAAATTCCGGTAAATTTAATATCCTGAGTAAATTCGTAACATAACTTCTGCTTTTGGATATTGCGTTTGCAAGTTCTTCATGAGTGTAACCGTGTTCTTCAATCAGACTCTGAAGCGAATATGCAACCTCAATAGGGTTTAAATCTTCTCTTTGTATATTTTCAATAAGCGCATATTCTCTCAAATCGTTTTTAGAGTAATCTACAACTATAGCTTTTATATACTCTTCTCCGAGCAGTTTAGTTGCTCTGAGTCTTCTTTCTCCTGCCACTAAGATATATTCGTCTTCATCTTTTATTAAAACAATTGGTTGTAAAAGACCGTATTTTCTTATAGAGTTTGCAAGTTCGTTAATAGCTTCTTCATTAAATTCTCTTCTTGGCTGATAAGGATTCGGTTTTATCTTACTGACTTCTATTTCTTCCACCCCGCGGCTTGGCAGTTCTTTTAAATATCCGGCTTCCGCGTCTTCAAGTATAGAGCTTAGCCCTCTTCCTAATCTTTTCATTGTTCCGCTTCCTCTATTATGGTTTTTGCAAGCAGTTCATATGCAAGAGCACCTGAGCTTTTTATATCATAAAGTATAACGGGTTTACCGAAACTCGGTGCTTCTGCAAGTCTTACATTTCTCGGAATATAAATATATTTTCCGCTTTTTTTGTTTTTGAAAAGTTTACTCGAATAGTGATTGATAAGATCTTGAAAGACCTGTTTTGAAAGATTGTTGCTTTTGCTAAACATAGTAGGAAGCAGGCCTTTTATTTTAAGCTTCGGATTTTTAGTTCTTTGTACGAGTTTAATTGTATTTAGAAGCTGTGCCAGCCCTTCAAGAGCAAAAAATTCCGTCTGTATCGGAATAATTACACTGTCACTCGCACTAAGTGCATTAATTGTTATAGTACCGAGCATCGGAGGTGTATCTATTATTATGTAATCGTAATCTTCTTTCAGCTCTTTAATTCTTTCTTTAAGTGTCAGCTCTTTTTTGTCAAGATACTCGCTCTCTTTTTCGATTCCCGCAAGCCCGATATTTGAAGGAACCAGATCGAGTGTAGGAATTAAAGTATTTAAAATAGTGTCGTTAATATCTTTACTACCTATCAAAACATGATACAAACTATATTCATAATCACTTCTTAAAAATCCTAATGAAGAGGTTGCATTTGCCTGAGGATCAGCATCGATTAGTAATACTTTTTTTTCCGTTATTGCAATAGATGCCGCAAGATTTACTGCTGTAGTAGTTTTTCCTACCCCACCCTTTTGATTAGCTACAGATATAATTTCTATCATCGCTTTGAATATATCCTTTTTTCTTGAATTTTTAAACTTCCGTCAATATCTAATTCCCCGTCTATTGAAAAAATATCTTTATATTTTTCAAACTCTGTTTTAAATTCTTTTATAACCGATTGCCAGGATATGTTTTTTTCCAGATTTGAAAAAAACCTTTGAAGAATTTTATCATTTTTTATATTAATATCCAAACGACCAAAATCATCCGAAGGAGCAAACTGTGAATTCAGACCAATTCCGCATATTATATAATTTTTGGTTATGTTTGTAATAACGCCCCCTATTTTTAAAGCCGTATTTTCCACCAAATATATATCATTAGGCCATTTCATTACAACTTTGCTTCCAAGCTCATTCAATATTTTTTTAAACAACCATCCAAAATATATAGATAAACTCTGCATAGGTACATCTTTGAATTTATCCTTTTCATAAGTAAAAGAGAAAAAAAGATTACCCTTTTTCCCTACCCATTTATTATTACGACTGCCTATACCGTTTGTCTGCAAATCCGTCCATATACATACGGGCGGCTTTATTTCATTTTTTTTAATCTTTTCAATTAAATATTTCTGGGTAGAATCTACCTCTTCCAAATAAATTATTTGTAATTTTCCATTTTCCATTGTCCATTATCCATTCTATATTATGTTATCTCCCGCTTTCAAACGTTTTCCGTTAACATAATCTATAGCTTTAACTTCCTTCTTGCCCGGAACCTGGATTTTTAGCAGCTTAATTTTACCTTTGGCGCATCCCACCACTACACCGTCGTTTATTTCCAAAATCTCTCCCGCTTTATTAACAGAATCAGTATCAACAAGCTCCATTTCGTTTATTTTAAACGCATCACAGTAAATACCCGGCCACGGCTGAAACGCCCTGTATTTTCTGTCTATTATTAAAGCACTCTCAAATGTTACATAACCGTCTTGTTTTTTAATTTTAGGAGAATAGCTTGCAAATGCATCTATTTGTTTCAAAGGTTTTATTTTACTGAAATTATCAATTACAAAAGGAGTCTGTTTTGCGGCAATAACAGCGAGTTCATTAAAAAGATCTATGCTTGTTTTACGTCCCACTTCTGTGTAATCCCACGTTAATATATCTCCCGTATCAAGCCCCACATCCATAAGCATTGCGGTAACTCCCGTGTACTCATCCCCGTTTAAAATTGCACTTTGAATAGGACTTGCACCTCTGTATTTAGGCAGCAGTGAAGCGTGCAGGTTAATACAAGGAGCAATGTTTAAAATCTTTTCAGGCAGCAACAGACCGTACGCCGCCACTACAATAAAATCAGGTTTTAAACCTGCAATTATTTCATCATCTCTTAAACTTGACGGCGTAAAAACTTCAAGAGAATTTTCAAGGGCGTATTTTTTAACAGGTGTCGGAGTTAAAACCTTTTTCCTGCCCACCGGTTTGTCAGGCTGGGTATATAGGGCTACAATATCATATCTTTTATTAAGCTCATCCAATATTTTAACCGCATAATCGGGACTTCCCATAAAAACTATTCTCATTAATATCCTTTAGAGTTTTTGAAATTATAACAAAGCGGGTATTTTCATTTATGTCTTATTATAAGAATTCAGCTTCTAAAAAAACACATAGTGTCTGACATTCGGTTCATTATATCTTTGTTAACCTCTTCATTTTCTTTACCCAATCTAATCCTCTTTCCTTTCCATTTGCCTCTTCCCTTACTTTCATCTTCACCATCTCGCCACCCTTTGTAATGCTTGACACTAAATGACCGATACTTGCTAACAGTATCTTCTACTAAAGCATTGATTATTGCAGCAATTTTATGTATTCATATTAATCAATTTACATTGTCTAATTTTCCATTTATACTTTTTCATCCCTTCTCTTCACCTCACAATACATAGTGCCTAATATCAATTGGCCGATGTCTATTATGGATATTTATAATAATGTCTTATACTAATTTTAAACAATCAATACTGATAATAGTTAAGTGTCTGTCACTATATAAATATAGTCGCTAATAAAATTAGTTTAATCTTTATTTTTATCCTTTGTTACATTTACTTTTTATATCTTCGTTAACCTTCTTTTCTTCATCATCTATTTTCCATTGTTTCATTGTCCATTTTTAATTTATCCCTCTTTCCTCTACTTTTCTTCACCCTACCTATCATAGTGACAGACACTTTTAGTAAAAAATTAAATGAAATAGGAAAATGAAATCTCATTTTCCTTTAAACATTTTAAATTTTTCATTAATTACAGCATCATACCTTTAATCATAAAGAATATCATTGCCGCAAGAACTGCTGCAACCGGTACGGTAATAATCCACGCTGCAATAATTTTTTTGAAAAGATCTCTTTTTACGTATTTTACCTTTTCTTCTTTTTTAAGGATTTTTTTGAATCTTTTTATAGTTTTTTCAAGTTCTTCCGTAACTTCAATAAGCTCTACTATTCTTTTGTAATCTTCTTTACTTTTATCAGTTTTTTGCTGCAGGTCTTCAAGTTCAAGTTCGTATGCTTTTAGTCTTTTTTCCGCTTCTTCTATTTCTTTTTCGATTTCATCTTCTTTTTGTTCTACAAGATGCAGCCACTCTCTTAAAAATCCTACACCAAAAATCGCACCTACCGCAATATGCGTAGAACTTACAGGAAGCCCGAGCTGTGAAGCGATAATAACCGTAATAGCTGCAGCAAGTGCCACACAGAATCCTCTGATCGGGTCTATTTTTGTAATTTCATCACCCACTGTTTTAATCAGTCTCGGTCCATATAGAGCAAGGCCTATCGAAATACCGAGCGCACCGATAGCCATTACCCAAAAAGGAATAGCCGACTTACTCGCAATACCTCCGCTTAAAACTGCATCCGAAATTGCCGCAAGCGGACCAACCGCATTCGCAACGTCGTTTGCACCGTGAGCGAAACTAAGAAGTGCAGCTGAAAAAATAAGAGGTACTGTGAAATATCTGTTGATCCCTTCTCTTGTATTAATTATCTGTTCTTTTTTAAGTTTTGCAACCATTATAAAATAAACTGCCACCCCTAAAATAAGGCCGAATATTGCAGCTACACCGAATGTTGGTTTTTTAGTATGAGGTAAAAAGCTTAAAACATCCGTAATATTTACCCAAACGTGTTTTAAACCTTTCATAGTCAGATACGTAACAAACGCCCATGTCATAATTGAAACGTAAATAGGAACCCATTTTCTTGCGGCTGCTGCCATATCTTCTTTAAATACGACCGTTTTTTTAATCGCATATAAAAATCCTGCTGCTATTATACCGCCAAGTACCGGTGAAATCACCCAAGAAGCGGCAATTTTACCCATTGTAGCCCAGTGCACTATACTAAAGCCGGCAGCGGCAATACCCGCACCCATTACACCACCTACGATTGAGTGTGTAGTAGAAACAGGAGCTTTGAAAGCAGTAGCAAGGTTCAGCCAAAGAGCTGCGGCAAGAAGCGCCGACATCATCGCCCAGATGAAAATATTAACATCACCGTTAAATGCTGCTATATCAATAATACCTTTCCTAATCGTATTGGTTACATCCGCACCGGCGATAAGAGCACCTGCCGCTTCAAACACAGCGGCGATTATAATAGCGCCCGTAAGGCTTAGTGCCCTACTTCCGACTGCGGGACCTACGTTATTCGCAACGTCGTTCGCACCGATATTCATCGCCATATAAGCACCGAAAACCGTAGCTATCACTAAAAAAAGACTGTTAGGTACGCTTCCCGTTTTTGCGTAAGTGTAAATTACAACAACCGCAATAAAGATTAAAGCGATACCTAAACGCATCAAATCAATACCTGCGGATTTTCTTGCTTTTTTTTCTATTTTAGAGACGGTTTGGAGTTCCATGTTAACCTCTTTTTTTTAAAGGAATTTTACAAAAAGAAAAGAGAGATGTAAATGAAGATTAATATTATCTTTATTTTTTTAGCCGAATTTTCCGGCAATATAATCAGCAGTGTGTTTTTCTTTTGGATTAAGGAAGATCTGAGTCGTTTCTCCGAATTCTATCAGCTCTCCTAAGTACATATAAGCGGTGTAATCACTTATACGGCTTGCCTGCTGCATGTTGTGGGTTACGATTGCTATTGTAACTTTATCTTTTAGCTGTGTAACAAGCTCTTCAATGGCAAGCGTTGAAATAGGATCAAGTGCACTTGTCGGCTCATCCATTAAAAGCACTTCAGGTTCAACCGCAATAGCCCTTGCAATGCAGAGTCTTTGCTGCTGCCCACCGCTAAGCCCCCTTGCGTCGTCGTTTAACCTGTCTTTTACTTCATTCCAAAGTGCCCCGCCTTTTAGGGCGTCTTCCACTCTTGCGTCAAGTTCGCTTTTGCTTTTAATGCCTTTGAGTCTGAGTCCGTAAGCTATGTTGTCGTATATACTCATCGGAAACGGTGTGGGTTTTTGGAAAATCATACCCACTCTTTGGCGAAGATTTATAAGCTCGTTTTCTTTTTTAAATTCAAGTATGTTTTCCATCTCTGACGTTTGGAAGTTTTTAAGAAGAATCTCGCCTTCGTATTTATTGCCCGGATACAGGTCGTGTATTCTGTTAAGGCTTCTAAGAAGTGTCGATTTACCGCATCCGCTGGGACCGATTAGCGCAGTAACCTTTCCTTCGTAAATAGGTAGATTAATGTTTTTAAGCGAAGGTTTAGACGCCCCGGCGTATGTAAAGCTGAAATTTTTTATATCCATTACTTTCATATTATTGAAATTCTCCATTCTTATTACTCCATTCTTAGTTATTTCTTGTCTTTTATAATATATCTTCCAAGCAGATTGATTATCAAAACAAAAAGCGTAAGTATAAACGCACCCGCCCATGCGATTCTTACAAGCTCGACATCTGGCATGGTTGCAAGGTTGTATATAGCAACCGTTAAACTCGGAAACGTATCATTTAGATTCAGCGTAAAATATTCGCTGTTTCCGCTTGTAAAAAGAAGTGGGGCGGTCTCACCCACTATTCTTGCAAAAGCCAGCAAAATTCCGGTCATTATACCCACTTTCGCCGCTTTTATAATAATATCGAAAATAACCTTATACTTAGGAGCGCCTATTGCGACTCCGGCTTCTCTTAATTCTTTTGGAACGAGTCCGAGCATATCGTCGGTTGTTCTTACCACAATCGGTATCATCATAATCGCAAGCGCAATAGCACCCGCCCAGCCGTTCTGGTGCCCTATAGGGTTTACCACGATCGCATATACAAACGTACCTATTACGATTGACGGCGCAGACATCATAACATCGCTCAGATTTCTGATAAACTCGGCATATTTGCTTCCGAATGAATACTCCTGAAGATAAATCCCGGCAATCATTCCAATAGGCACACCTATAATAACCGCAATAAGCGCCAGTATAAACTGCCCGACAAGCAGGTTTCTAAGTCCGTTGTTTACCAGGTCGTTTGTAAAAATATGTAAATCAATTGCACCTATGCCTTTGATCGTTAGGGTAATAAGGATCCAAAACAAAAACCCGAGACCCACAACCGCACTGAGTGTTGAAAGCAGTAAAACGATTTTATTAATAACCAGTCTCATTTTTTCTCCCTAAGAAAATAAAATTTAGCAAAACTTATAACGGCAAATGAAATTACAAATAAAATAAGCGCCAGGTAAAAGAGCGCATTCAGACTCATACCGCTGCTTTCTGCAAACGAGTTTGCAAGAACCACCGGAATGGAGACGGTCGGGTCTGTTAGTTTATGAGGAAAACTGAAAACCCCTCCGATCACAAACGCAACCGCCATTGTTTCACCGAGCGCTCTTCCGAGTGCGAGTATCATACTTCCGATAATCCCCTGCTTTGCATACGGGAAAATAACATCTTTAATCACTTCGAATTTCGTAGCGCCCATGGCGTAAGCCGATTCTTTCAAAACATTCGGAGTCGTATTCATACTGTCTCTTGTAAGACTTGCCATAAACGGAATAATCATCACGGCCAGCACCATTCCCGCCACAAGCAAAGAAACGCTGCTTCCGCCAAATACGTCCGCAACAAGAGGCCCGAAATAAAAAAGCCCCCACATTCCGTAAATAATACTCGGAATCGCCGCTAATAGTTCAATGGCTATTCCCACCGGTTTCGCTATAAAAGGAGGTGCGATTTCACTTAAAAATATGGCAATTCCCATGGCGATAGGCACCGCAAAAAGCATAGCAAGTATTGTAGAAAGCACCGTACCCACAATCGGAATAAGTCCTCCGTAAACGGTTTTTACGTTAGTTTCTGCTTGTACATCCCCGGCAGCGGCTATATCATCATTATCCTGAGGTACCGCAATGTCGTCGTCATCCTGAGGAATTGCTATATCTTCGTCATCCTGAGGTATCGCAATATCCTCACTGTCTGTCGGAACCGCAATATCTTCACTGTCTGTAGGTATCGTATCGTTTGAAGAGGCGGTAACGGATTTGTCTTTTTGGATTTTATCCGTATTTTTCGGTGTGTTTACCTCAACGGTAACATCCCATCTCGGATCGATTAAAAAATGAAGCCCGTACTCTTTAATAGCCGGTTTTGCGTATAAAAACAAAACGACGAATATTGCCGAGAGCAGTATTAAAATAAGTGTAGCGCTAAGTGAAGAAAGTTTCCTGAAAATCGATTCCATACACCGCCTTTATTTTTGTTATTGTATTAAAAATAAAAAAGGTTTTAAAGACCTTTTATTTTGGTGATATACCCTTATCAGCCCAGTATTTTCTAATCTGATCTTTTACACTCGCAGGAAGCGGGATATATCCGAGTTTGCTCGCCGCTTCGTCACCTTTGCCGTATGCATAATCAAAAAACGCGGTTACTTTTTTGTCCGTATCTATTTTTTCCTGCGGTACGAGAATGAATGTAGATGCGATAATAGGGTATCCTTTTTTCGGATAAGCGATTATTTTATAAAAGTCTTTTTTAGGATCAAACCCGGCATATTTCGCTCCTTCGGCGAAATTTTCAGGTGTAGGAGCTACAAACTTGCCGTCCGCAGCCTGAATTGTAGCCATTTTAAGTCCGTTTTTCTTGGCATCCGCGTAATCCACATATCCGATAGAGTAGTCGTTTGTTTTAATTGCGGCACTTACACCGAAGTTTCCTTTACCGGCAATCCCTCTTCCGTCTGCGTCAGTCGGCCAGTTGATCAGTTTTCTCGCACCGAATTTATGTCTCCATGTTTTGCTCATTTTACTTAAATAATAAGTAAAGTTAAAAGTTGTTCCCGATCTGTCGCTTCTGTGAACGAAAATAATTTTTTTGTGAGGAAGTTTTTCATTTGGATTGTATTTTACGATTAACGGGTTATCCCAGTATTTGATTGTACCGAGTACTATTCCCTTAATTGCCGCTTCGCTAAGTTTCAGATTCTCTACACCCGGAATATTGTATCCGAACACAATTCCGCCCACTACCGTCGGAAACTGATAAAGTTTCGCTTTTTTAAGCGTCGCAGGAGTTAACGGCTTGTCACTCCCCCCAAAAGCCACATGTCTGTATGCAACCTCTTTAATCCCGGTACCGCTTCCCGTTGCAGTATAGTTTACTTTGTTACCCGTAGCTTCATAGTAGCTTTTTATCCACTGTTTATATACAGGATACGGAAAACTTGCCCCCGTTCCGTTAATTGTATACGCAAATGAACTTACGGCAATCACCGCACCTAAAATTAACTTTTTCATTCATTCTCCTTAATTGGTTTTCGAAATTGTAAAACACAAAGATAACATTTCGGTAACATTAGATAACATTTAGATAACAAACCGCCATATTTATTAATGATATAATTTTGAAAAAAGGAATTGAAATGCTCAGCTCTTTTGAAAAGGCACTAAACAACATTAACGCCAAATTCGTAGGCTATATTGAAGCTATTGAAGAATCTCTTAAGAAAAAAGAACTAACAGAAGAGTTTTTCTTAATAGACCTCAAAGAATTCGATAACGAAGTTATTAAGTTTCTGGCTCTCTTTCATCCGCAGGGAGAGTTTTTGCGTGAAGTTGTGGCATATCTGAAAATAAGCTCATTCCTTGCAAAAATCAAAAAATCAACAAAGGCGTTTATCAAAAAATACGACTTTGAAGACGAAAAAATCGAAGCGCTTTACCAAAACGCCATTTCAACAATAGACGTACTAAAACTCGCCGTTAAAGGCGACACTATAGAAGATGCCTATTCTACTATCATAAGTTATGAAAAAATAGCCGATGAAATATATAAAGAGCTTGTACTTGAAGTAAAACAAAAAGACAATGTGGATGAAATCCTCAAAATTCTAAACATAGCAAAAAAACTTGAAAGAATCAGCGACAGCTCCAAAACGATTGCGTCATATCTTCTGTTTGCGAAAGAAGGACTCGAATTATAAATGTAAAATGTTACAATGGAAAATGGAAAATTAAAAACATCTAAAATTTTAAAAGGGTGATAATGATAACAATTGCGATTATTGAAGACGAAGAAGATCTTTTGGAACTTCTTGAATTTACCCTTCAGCAAAACGGCTACGACGCCGTAGGCTTTACGAATACAAAAAAGGTAAAAGACTTCATAATTGAAGAAAACCCAGATCTGCTTATAGTAGACAGGAATCTTCCGGGAGTTGAAGGCAGTGTGTTTGTAAAAGATCTAAAACAGGAAGGTTACGAAATACCCGTAATATTTTTAACCGCAAAAGCGGATGAAGACGACATAGTCGAAGGCTTCGAAAGAGGTGCGGACGATTATATAACCAAACCTTTTAAAATGAAAGAACTGCTCGCAAGAATAAAGGCGGTCTTGAAGCGCTACAACATATCAGCAAGTGTCGTTTCATATAAAGATTATCACCTTGACCTAAACGGCAGAACCCTTACACACGAAAACATCGACATTCCACTTACGCCTTCGGAATTCAGACTTTTGGAACTGTTTTTTAAAAACCAGAAAAGAACCCTAAGCCGCTCCGAAATCATGGATGAGCTCGGCAGCACAAACGAAAAAAGCGTAAACGTCGCCATCAACAGACTAAACCACAAAATCGGAAACATTATCGAAAGCGTAAGAGGCGTGGGATACAAACTTAAATAAATGGAAAATGAAAAGTTAAAATAGAAATGGAGAATTGAGAATTGAGAATTGAGAATTTTTTAAAAAAAATCTTTTTTTCGGAAGAATTAAAAGAGCTTGAAAAACTAAAAGAAGAAAACAGAAAACTTAAAAAAGAAAACAAAAAACTAAAAATCCTGAACTCTTCAAAAGACGAACTCATATCCGCCATTTCTCACGAATTTAAAAACCCGATATCAATCATAAACGGATACATAGAAACAATCCTCTCAAACGAACTCCCAAAAGATATGAACGATAAATTTTTACATAAAATCCAAAAAAACTCCCTAAGACTCAGTGAGCTTATAGACAGGCTCTATCTTATTACAAGGCTTGAAAACGAAAAAGTAAAGGTGAAATTTACTCAGTTCGATCTCTGCGAAACGGCAAAGAACATAATTGAAAGTTTCAACAGTGAAAGAATTAAATTAAACTGCCGAAAAACGACTGTTTTTGCCGACAAGACGTTAATAGAAGTGGTTATTTACAACCTCATCTCAAACGCACTGAAATATTCAAAAGATGAAATAACCGTAAATATAAACGAAAATTTCGAGGTAATAGACAAAGGAAAAGGCATTAATGAAAAAGAAATAGACCTTATCAAACAAAAATTCTACCGCATAGCAAAAAACGAATGGGACAACTCTTTGGGACTCGGTCTTGCAATTGTTGAAAAGATCTTAAAAATCCATAAAACACATCTTAAAATCGAAAGTGAAAAAGGAAAGGGAAGCAGGTTTTATTTTGATATTACTTCATTAAAAAGTAAGGAACCATAATAATAATTCCAGTCAGTATCAAAAGCCCAATAAATATTCCGAATATAAACTTACCGAAATTAAACGGTTTTTCTTCCTGAATGTTGTTTTCAGTATTTAATTCTTTGTTTTCCATGCCAAATTCTCCTAATTAATTTCTTTTACGTTTGCAAACGCGGCTTTTAGATACGTCGTATCTTCGGGTGTTAAGATATAAAACGTATCGCTTCCGTCACTTAAGTTAAAAAGATCCTGCAGGGCATCCACATTCATGGCTTTATAGCCGTTTTTTCTAACTTCCTCAATAGCTTCAAGATCGTTTACGCAAAACACCGGAGTTTCAGGAAGAGTATTTGCAACCTCAACGGCTTTTTTAATTCTTTCAAACTTATCTTTATCAGCAGTATATACATAAATATATGTCATTAAATTCCTTTTTTAGCAATTATATAAAAAAGATAAATTTTGTCAACTTTTCTTTTTTCTCATATTGATATACATATGAATAATATCGATCGCAGCAGGCGTTACACCGCTTATTTCACTGGCCGCAAAGAGTGTAGGAGGTCTGAACTTTTCAAGTTTTTCGACAATTTCTCGGCTGAGTCCCGGAATTCCTTTGTATTCGAAATCTTCAGGGATTTTTACACTTAGCATCTCTTTCATTTTGTCAATCTGTGCTTTTTGTCTTTCTATATAATGGTGATATCTTGCGTCAATCAGTATTTGCTCAAGCGCATCTTCGCTGAAATCTTTAAATTCGGGTGCGAGTTTTAAAAGTTTTTCCCTGTTGAACGTATGACGCCCGGCTATTTTTCTTATTTCCATTTTGCTTTGGATTTTCTCTTCACCCATTTCTTCAAGCATTGCATTTATCTGTTTGTTTGGCGTTACAAACGTTTCATTCAGGATTTTCATTCCCCTGTTTATTTCTTCCCTTAACTTCTGCACCCTCTCATACGTCTTATCATCCAAAATTCCAAGCTCATACCCGTAATCCGCAAGTCTTAAAATTGCGTTATCTTCTCTGAGCAATAGTCTGTATTCGCTTCTGCTCGTAAACATTCTGTAAGGTTCGTTCGTTCCTTTTGTAACCAGATCGTCAATAAGAACCCCGATATACGCTTCATCCCTTCTGAAAATAATTGGTTCTTTCCCGTCTATTTTAAGTGCGGCGTTGATTCCCGCCATTATACCCTGCGCCGCCGCTTCTTCATATCCTGTCGTTCCGTTTATCTGCCCGGCAAAGAAAAGTCCCTCGATTTCTTTGGTTTCAAGTGAATGTTTCAGATTCGTAGGCTGTATGAAATCATATTCAATCGCATATCCGAATCTGACTATTTTAGCATTTTCAAGCCCCGGGATTGAATGGATAAAGTCTTCCTGAACATCCATAGGAAGAGAAGTCGAAAGTCCGTTTAGATAATATTCCGTGGCTTCCAAAGTCTGAGGCTCCACAAATACGTGATGGCGCTCTTTATCAGGGAATTTATTCAGTTTATCTTCGATACTCGGGCAGTATCTCGGCCCCACACCTTCAATCTGACCCGTAAAAAGAGGGGCTCTGTGGAAGTTGCTTTTGATAATATCGTGGGTATTTTCGTTTGTATATGTTATGTAACACGGAAGCTGAGTAGGATTAAACGTTTTTTTATCCGTTCTGAAAGAAAAAGGTTTAGGGTTTTCATCACCCGGCTGAATTTCCATTTTTGAAAAATCAATAGTTCTTGCGTCAATTCTCGCAGTCGTTCCGGTTTTAAGTCTTTCAAGTTTAAATCCCAAATCTTCAAGCGATTTAGAGATTTTTTTAGCAGGAAGTTCGTGAAATCTTCCTCCTTCAAGTTTAACGGGACCAAAATGCATAATCCCTCTCATAAATGTTCCGGTTGTGAGAATAAGAGCTTTTGTTTTGTATTCGTTTAAAAGGTTTGTTTTAACTCCGACCACTTTGCCGTTTTTTACGAGTATTTCATCAACGATTTCCTGAGCCACTGTAAGATTTGGGGTATTAAGACAAACCGTTCTCATATATATTCTATATCTGTCCATGTCTATCTGTGCCCTGCTTCCTCTTACAGCCGGACCTCTGTTTTCGTTAAGGACCCTAAACTGAATACCCGCATGGTCTGTAGCAAGCGCCATTTCACCGCCGAGTGCGTCTATTTCTTTTACAAGATGTCCTTTTGCAAGACCTCCGATTGCGGGGTTACAGCTGGCTGCCCCTATCTGTTCTACAAGCATGGTAAGTAAAAGTACTTTTTTACCCATTCTGGCAGGTGCAAGCGCGGCTTCAATCCCCGCATGTCCTCCACCGACAACAATTACGTCAAATTCTTTCATCAAACTCCTTTAATTTTTCAGCGTTTTGTATATATTTTTCTATATTTCCGTATTTTTTACTCAGTTTCAGCATTTCGTCAAACTCAACTTCGTTTTTGGGTACTGCCACGTCTTCTACAAAAACGTCAAGCAAAACATTCGTATTTCCTATAAGCATCAGATATTTTCTTCCCTGATAATCAAAAAGCACAATTTTATTTTTTGCATCAACCGGTTTTTGCGCAAGCACTTTCATATCTTCTTTCAGTTTAGGAAGATGAACCGCTTTTCTTTTAATAAACCATAATACAAAAGCCAGAATTATAAGTATACTTATTCCGACAATATATGAAAGCATATCAAGTCCCTGAGTCTGAGCTGTCATGTTTTTAATATTTTCGGCTTTTGTCGTTTTTACCACCGGATTTGCATTTATTATTCTAAACCTAACCCCATATCCGTCAGGAGTAAGAGCTACCGATGTTTTTATTTTTTTATTGGAAGTTATATCGATTCTAACTCCGTTTTTTTCAGGCGAAATTATAATAGAATTTATAAAATTTTTCTTAAATTCTTTTTGAATGACCTTATCCGTATTTATACCTGTTAAAATATATGAATTCTTAGATATCTGTTTTACTTTACCTTTGAATGCGTCATCAAGTGAAAACAGTACATCGAGTTTATTTTTACCTTCAAAAAAATTCACATTAATTAAGTTAGCTCCAAATACTAATACCCCCAATAATAAAAAAATAATTTTTTTCACAAACGCTCCTTAGCTATTTTGCTTACTTTAAGCAATTTTATGTTTCTTTTGTCAAATAATATATAAGCTGATTTGCATCAAGTACTTCATTTAGCCTAATTGCCAGATTTTTTTCATAAACCATTACTTCGCCTTTTCCTATGATACGACCGTTTATATAAACTTCCGCACTCTCACCTTCGGGCTTTTGCAAATCAATTACGCTTCCTTTTTGAAGCGCAAGTATTTCTCTTAATGTTATATCTACCCTACCTAAATCGCTTTCAAAAAGCACCTCAGTATCTAAAAGATTCGAATAATCGGGAATAAATTCTTCAATATCTTCTTCTATTAATTTTTTTTCTTCCATTATTTCCCCTTAAACAGGATATAAAAACATTTATCTCCGTTAAATTTAAATGATAACATATCGTCATATTCGATATTTTTATCAAATTCTCCTAAAAATTCCGGAACCGATATATCAAAATTAATATTTTTTTCGGCAGCTATTATTTTTGCATTTCCGATAATCTGATTTGCTATCTCTTTTGTTAAATCTTCCGTATCATAGTCATCATCCCCGAAATAATAATTCGCTATATAAGAAAGCTTTTCATGAGGTACTATAATATATATATCATAATTTTCATCCCCTGTTATCGCAATCTTACTAACAAACCCATTACCAAGCTCTTCATTACATTCATCGGCTTTTGCTTCAATCGAATCCATAAAGTTTTTAACGGCTTCTTTAATAATATTAAACATCCTCTCCCTTTAGATTTACTAAATTTTACTATGATATAATTTTATCAAAAAAGGCTTGATTTGATAAGTGCCGTAATTATTGGAATTTTCGTAGGCTTCGCCTCAGGTTTTTTCGGAATTGGGGGTGGAACCGTACTTGTGCCTGTTTTACTGTTTTTGGGCTTCGGATTTAAAGAAGCCATAGGCATAAGCGTAACCCAGATGATGTTAAGCTCCGTATACGGTTCATACCTCAATTACAAAAAAGGTCTTTTAAAAATCAAAAACGGCTTATCATTAGCAATAGGAGGAGCACTCGGTGCGAGCCTCAGCGGATATATCGTAAAACACACTTCAAAAGAAATACTCGGGTTTATATTCCTCACACTTGTGTTTATCGCTATTGTCAGGTTTTTCATAACAGTCCCGGAACCGAAAGACGAACCTCCGATTGATAACAAAAAGCTCTTTTTTATTGGACTTTTTGTAGGAATGATAGCTATAAGCGTTGGAGTCGGGGGTGCAATATTAATCACACCTATACTTGTAGGGTTCTTGCATTACAGACTTAAAACGACGGTGAGTCTGAGCCTATTTTTTGTCGTGTTTTCATCTATTTCAGGGTTTATTTCTCAAAGTCTTGCCGGACATATCGATTATTCCAAAGGTTTTACAATCGGGCTCGCCTCACTTATAGGCACATATTTCGGTATCAGACTATACCACGCAATGAGCCCGAAACATCATAAAAAATTCCTGCTTGTATGGTATATATTCGTATTCTGTGCGACAACATACAAGCTATATTTTCAAGGACATTAATGGATATCAAACTTTTAACCGAACTGATCGTAGTACTTCTTATAGGTTTCAGGATCTATACGCTTGAGAAATTCGGTATTAAATCCGCTGCGGATAAACTCTTTGCGCTATATTACCTGAAAAACCACTACCCTCTTATAGGATACACGATAATTTTTTATATTTTCGAAATAATCATCATCGAAATGATTGCTCTTAAAATAGTCGATATTACGCTTATAATTATCGCAATGATTGAGCTTTTTATGATTTACAGGCATCTTTTTATCGCTCTAAGGACAGATGACAGGGACGATTATATCGATACGGTTATCAAAAGGATGTTCACCACCCTAACTTACAGCGAATACCAGCAGATAAAAGGGGAACTGTATAAAATCCAGCCCAAATGGAAACTCTATATAACCGAAATGCTTGTGTTTTTCTTCGCGATATGGGCTATTGAGTTTCAGTAAGATTCCCTACCCCCTTCCTTAAACTTTCCTTAAATTTATGGTATAATTCGCGATTAATTTCACGCAGGAGCATAAATAAATGGATAAAATCAAAATCATCGGAGCAAGGGAAAACAACCTTAAAAATATAAACCTTGAAATACCGAAAAACAAACTGATAGTGTTTACCGGACTTTCCGGAAGCGGTAAAAGTACGCTTGCATTCGATACGCTGTATGCTGAAGGACAGAGAAGATATATTGAAAGCCTTAGTTCATACGCCAGACAGTTTTTACAAAAGACAGGAAAACCTGAAGTGGATAAAATAGACGGGCTTACCCCGGCTATTGCGATTGATCAGAAAACCACCTCCAAAAACCCTCGCTCAACCGTGGGAACGGTTACCGAAATATACGATTATTTAAGACTCCTGTACGCAAGAATCGGTATCCAGCACTGCCACCTTTGCGGCAAACAGATTACCCAAATGACTCCTCAGGATATTATCAATGAGGTTCTTAAACTGCCTGAAGGCGCGAAGATTATCATTTATGCTCCGATTGTAAAAGAAAAAAAGGGTGAATTTCACGATTTAATCGAAAAACTAAGAAAAGAAGGAATCATAAGAGCCTACATCGACGGCGTAATAGTAAGGCTTGATGAGGAGATTGAACTTAAAAAAACCAAAAAACACACCATTAAAGCCGTAATCGACAGGGTTATCGTAAAAGAAGAAAACAAATCACGTATAGCAGAAGCCGTCGAAAAAGCTCTTAATAAAAGTTTCGGAGAGGTTGAAATAGAAATATTAAACGCAAAAGATTTGGGGCTTGAGAGAGATTTTATCCATTACAGCGAACATCTTGCGTGTTTTGACTGTAAGATAAGTTTTGAAGAGCTTGAACCTGTCAGTTTTTCGTTCAACTCACCAAAAGGTGCCTGTCCGAAATGTGACGGACTTGGAGTTACATACACACTTGATATCGAAAAGGTTATAAAAGACAAACCCCTAAATAAAGGCTCAATACCGCTTATATGGGGATTTAACAAAAAATATTACCAGGAGTTTTTCAAAGCACTCTGCCGCGAGCTTGATATAGATATGAACAAGAGCTTTTTCGAGCTTGACGACCTGCAAAAAAGAATCATCCTAAACGGTACGGCTTATGACATAGAATTCGAATACGCAAAACACAAAATTTCAAAAAGATGGCCGGGACTCAGACAAATCGCACTGGATCTTTACAAAGACGAAGATATGAGCGAAATTATGAGTGAGAGCGTATGTCCTTCGTGTAAAGGATTCAGACTCAAACCCGAAAGCCTTGCCGTAAAAGTGGCGGGTAAAACAATCAGCGAAATAATATCGATGCCTATAAGCGATGCGTATGAGTTTTTCAAAAACGAAGAAAACTTCTCACACCTAAATGAACAGGAAAAAAGAATAGCGGAGCCTATTTTGAAAGAGATACGCGAAAGACTATTTTTCCTTGTGGACGTGGGACTCGGATACCTCACCCTTCACAGGGACGCGAGAACTATAAGCGGTGGTGAGAGCCAGAGAATCAGAATCGCCTCTCAGATCGGAAGCGGGCTGACAGGAGTTATGTACGTGCTTGACGAGCCGAGTATAGGTCTGCATGAAAGGGATACGCTTAAACTTATCAACACACTTAAAAACCTGAGAGACAAAGGCAACACCGTAATAGTCGTAGAACACGACAGGGAAACGATCCTCAACGCAGATCATATCGTGGATATAGGTCCCGGTGCCGGGAAATTCGGAGGAGAGGTAATATTCAGCGGTAATACGCAAGAGCTTCTCAAAAGCGACACCGAAACCGCAAAATACATTAAACGTGAAAAAGACATAAACTATAGAAAAGACAGACCTCAAAACGAATGGATTGAAATCAAAAACGTAAATATTCACAACATAAAAGATCTAAACGTAAAAATCCCGCTAAGAAACCTCGTATGTGTAACGGGAGTCAGCGGTAGCGGTAAAAGCTCACTAATACTCCAAACCCTGCTTCCAACGGCAAGGGAGATACTAAACCACGCACACAAAATACAAAAAGTAAAAGGCGTGGAAATTACGGGACTAAAACAGCTCGATAAAGTAATTTATCTCGATCAGAGCCCTATCGGAAGAACACCACGCTCCAACCCGGCAACTTACACTGGAGTGTTTGACGATATAAGAAACCTATTCGCCCAGACTCCTGAAGCACAGCTTAGAGGCTATACGCCAGGGAGATTCAGCTTTAACGTAAAAGGCGGAAGATGTGAGGTGTGTAAAGGTGAAGGACAGATAAAAATCGAAATGCACTTCCTGCCGGATGTAATGGTTACATGCGAAGCGTGCGGAGGAAAAAGATACAATGAACAAACGCTTGAGATTAAATACAAAGGCAAATCAATTGCGGACGTGCTTGAAATGAGTGTGGATGAAGCGTATGAGTTTTTTGAAAAAATACCGAAAATAAAACAGAAACTAAAAACCCTAAAAGACGTGGGACTCGGATACATTACACTCGGACAAAACGCCACGACTCTCAGCGGAGGGGAAGCACAGAGAATCAAACTATCTAAAGAGCTTAGCCGCCGCGATACCGGAAATACGCTTTATATTCTCGATGAACCTACAACGGGGCTTCATTTTGCGGATATAGACAGGCTCGTTCAGGTGCTTCAGCACCTTGTGGATCTCGGAAACAGCGTAATAGTCATCGAGCACAATCTTGATTTTATTAAAAACGCGGATTACATAATCGATATGGGCCCTGAGGGCGGAAGCGGCGGTGGAAAGGTGATAGCTACGGGAAGTGTTGAAGAAGTTGCCGAAAAATACACCGATGTAAGCTACACCGCAAGATTTCTGGCACAGGAAATTAAAAGCGCCAAGTAAAACCTCCCAAAAAAGCCACAGGCTTTTTTGCCTTTTACAAAAGTCCGTATAATACTATAAAACTGATAATTACCTTAAACCAACCAATACATTCGCCCTACCGTCTCGCATGAAGTACTTAGTGCCAGACACTACACTATTGAAACAAATATATTAGATTATTATAAAAGCTACAAAGCAAATGATTTGGTTAGTAATGCAGTAAAAAACAACGAAAAAATTATTTTTCGTTAAAACTTCCGTAGTTTAGGTATTTTTCAAATCTTTTTTGAAGAAGTTCGTCTTTACTTAACTGTTTTAATTCTTTTACTTTTTCAATAAAATAATCTTTAATATTTTTAGCTGTAGTTTCATAGTCCCTGTGTGCACCTTCAAGCGGCTCGTCGATAATATCATCTATAAGACCAAGTTCTTTAAGCTCTTCAGCTGAAATTTTAAGCGCTTTTGTAGCTGTTTCGGCTTTTGAATTATCTCCCCATAAAATAGCTGCACACCCTTCAGGTGAAATAACGCTGAATACCGAATATTTAAGCATTGCGAATTTATCCGCAACACCTATAGCAAGAGCACCGCCGCTTCCACCTTCACCAATTACGATTGATACTGTCGGGGTTTTGATTCTTGAAAGTTCAAATAAGTTTCTCGCAATAGCTTCACTCTGCCCTCTCTCTTCCGCTCCGATACCAGGAAACGCACCCGGAGTATCAACTAAAAAGAGAATCGGCAGATCAAACTTTTCAGCCATTTTAGCCACACGCAGTGCTTTTCTGTATCCTTCAGGATGCGGCATACCGAAATTTCTCGCAAGTTTTTCTTTCGTGTTTCTACCCTTTTCCTCACCGATAACGACACATTTTGTATCGCCAATCATACCGATATAGCATACTATCGATGCATCGTCTCTAAACTCTCTGTCACCGTGAATTTCTATTTTTTCATCCATTATTGCATTAATAATATCAATAGCATGAGGTCTGTCAGGATGACGTGCAAGAAGAAGTTTTTGATAAGGGGTTAAGTTTTTAAATGTTTTTTCTATCTCTTTTTCAAGTTCTTTAGCCAAAGTTGAAGCAGCATGAGAGTCGCCTTTTATTTTAGCGACGTCAATCTGCTCTTTTAGCTCTTCAATTCTTTTTTCAAAATCAAGTACTGCCAAAGTATGCCTTTATTTTACTTTTTTAAAGATTACAACTCCGTTTGTTCCACCGAAACCGAACGAGTTAGACATTGCAACGTTAATTTCCGCTTCTCTTGGTTTGTTAGGAACATAATCAAGATCACAGTTTTCATCCGGTTCTTCATAGTTGATTGTAGGAGGGATAATTCCTCTTTCCATTGCCATTAGCGTAATTACCGCTTCAATACTTCCGGCAGCTCCTAAACAGTGTCCGGTAGCACCTTTTGTAGAACTTACAGGAGGACAGTTTTCTTTTCCTCCGAAAAGCGTTTTAATCGCCGCTGTTTCGTTTTTGTCGTTTGTAGGTGTTGACGTTCCGTGTGCGTTGATATAATCTATTTTAGGATTTCCGGCCATATCCCACGCCATTTTCATAGCTCTCATAGGACCTTCAAGGCTTGGGGCCGTAATATGGTGAGCGTCTCCGCTTTCACCGATACCGATAACTTCTCCGTAAATTTTAGCGCCTCTTGCTACGGCGTCTTCGTATTTTTCAAGTACAAGCGCACCCGCACCCTCACCGATTACGAATCCGTCTCTTTTAGCGTCAAACGGTCTGCTGGCATGTGCCGGGTCGTCGTTTCTTGTTGAAAGCGCTTTCATGTTTGCAAATCCAACAACACCGATAGGACAAATTGCAGCTTCGGCTCCAACTACAAGGATTTTGTCAGCCATACCCGATTTGATTGTTTTTACCGCTTCAGTAATTGCGTGAGTACCGGCAGCACATGCTGTTACGCTTGATGTGTTAGGTCCCTGAAGTCCGTATTGGATAGAAATAAAGCCTCCGAGCATATTAACAAGAGCGCTTGGAATAAAGAAAGGACTTACTCTTCTTTGACCTTTTGTTTCAAGAATTACACTGTTTTTCTCAATTGCAGGAAGCCCCCCGATTCCGCTTGCCGCAGAAATTCCGAATCTTGTTTTGTCGTATTCAGTTCCGATAAGTCCCGAATCTTCCATGGCTTCTTTTGCGGCTTTCATACCGAGCTGGATAAATCTATCCGCTTTTTTTACTTCTTTTTTATCCATAACTTCAGAAGGATCGAAATTTTTAACTTCCGCCGCTATTTGAACTGTATATTCAGACGCATCAAAATGAGTTATTTTATCTACACCAGTTTTACCTGCTAAAATATTTTCGAAAGCTTCGTCTTTATTATTACCAACGGCATTTATCATACCTATTCCGGTTACAACGATTCTCATACATTTCCTTTTATTGAGGTTAATATTAAGAGATATTTAAAAAATATCCGTTAATATTATCCCCGGAGGGAAAAGAATTAAGCTTTCGCTTTTTCGATGAAATCGATAACGTCTTGAACAGTTTGGATTTTTTCAGCTTCGCTGTCAGGAATTTCGATTTCGAATTTTTCTTCAAGAGCCATAATCATCTCAACAACGTCAAGGCTGTCTGCTCCAAGATCTTCTACGAATTTCGCTTCCGGTTTTACTTCTTCAGGAGCAACGTTTAATTGCTCAACTATAACTTCTTTTACTTCATCAAATAATGCCATTATTTCTCCTTTTGTTTTTTATTTTTGCCATTTTAGCATAAAATTGTTTAATTCTCAATTTTTACATATACATTCCGCCGTTTACTTTTAGAGTCTCTCCGGTAATGTAACTTGCATCGTCACTAAGTAAAAACGCAACAGCTTTTGCAACTTCGGCAGGTGCCGCGAATCTTTTGAGAGGGATTCTGTTTAACATTTCTTCTTTTACCTTTTCAGGCAGGTCTTTTGTCATATCGGTATCGATAAATCCAGGAGTTACGCTGTTAAATCTAATACCTCTCGGGGCGCCTTCAAGTGCGAATGTTTTAGTCATAGCAATTACTCCGCCTTTGCTTGCCACGTAATTCGCCTGTCCCATGTTCCCGGCTTCTGCAACCACACTTGCCACGTTTACAACGCTTCCGAATCTTTTTTTGCTCATAACCTTAAGAGCTTCCCTGCATCCTACGAATGTAGAAGTAAGGTTTGCGTCAATTACCTTTTTGAAATCCTCAACACTCATTCTCATTGCAAGTTTATCGTTTGTAATCCCCGCGTTGTTTACAAGATAGCTGAGCTCACCGTCGCTGTCAATGATTGTTTTTACAGCTTCCACAAACGCTTTTTCATCGCTTACGTCAAATCCGATTACCGCAGCGCTTCCTCCGTTTGCTTCAATCTCTTCTTTCACTTTATCTGCAGCTTCAGCACCGCTTCTGTAATTTATCCAAACTTTGAGTCCGTATCCCGCAAGCACTTTTGCGATTTCCGCACCTATTCCCCTGCTTGCACCAGTTACCAAAACATTTTTACCGCTGAAATTCATAAAATCTCCTTTATTAACATTTCGTTTACTTTTATTATGATAAAATTTTATCTAAAAAAGGCACATAATGTTATATTACCTGTATGAGCATTTTCACATTAATATCTTTCATTATATAACTTTCAGAGCTATTTTAGCGTTCTTTTTATCATTTTTTATTACAATATTCATTATGCCGAAATTTATATCATGGGCAAAGGCAAAAGCAACACAGCCTATTTTTGAACTTGCGCCTGATAATCACAAAACAAAAAACTCCACTCCTACTATGGGAGGATTGATTTACATTACAAGCGCAGTAATATCAATATTAATCACAACAGAATTTAACAAATACGTATTACTAACTCTTCTTTTGCTGGTATATTTTACTTATTTAGGTTTTATTGATGATTACGGAAAAATAAAAGGTTCTTCAAACAAAGCCGGACTTAGCGCCAAAACAAAATTTTTACTCCAATGGGTCGGAGCTCTTGTAATATCGTATTTACTTATTAAAGTAGGTTTCGATACCAAACTTTATGTTCCTTTTTATAAATACCCTATTTTTGATATGGGATATTATGCGGTTATTTTCTGGGCGTTTATTATTGTTGCCATGAGTAATGCCGTAAACCTTACAGACGGTCTTGACGGTCTCGCAACCGTACCTTCTATATTTTCACTTTTTACACTCGGAATTCTTTTATATATAGTAGGGAATTATAAATTCAGCTCTTATCTTTTTTATCCGTTTGAGCTTGGCGTGGGAGAACTTACCATTATAGTATTTGCACTTATCGGAGCTCTTTTAGGATTTTTATGGTACAACGCAAACCCGGCAGAAGTGTTTATGGGAGACAGCGGAAGTCTTCCTTTGGGTGCGGTTATCGGTTTTTTGGCAATTGTGGCAAAAAGTGAACTGCTTTTAATATTTATAGCGTTTGTATTTATAATGGAAACTGTCTCAGTAATACTACAAGTCGGAAGCTATAAAACAAGAGGAAAAAGAGTATTTAAAATGGCTCCGATTCATCATCATTTTGAGATGCTCGGATGGAAAGAAAATAAAATTACGATAAGATTCTGGATAATGGCCTTAATAACAAACTTAATAGCTATTTTATCAATTAAAATAAGATAAGGGTTAAAATGTATGAAGAAAATGAAAAATTAAAAGCCGAGCTTAAAATATTCAAAATAAAAGCAATAAAAGAAAAAGTTGTCCTTTTTGGGGTAATTCTTCTTATTCTTGCCGAACTTGTTGCGCTCGGTGTGTTTTTGAAAAAAACGCTAAGTCCAAGTATTCCTATTACAAAGCCTTATGTAGCTGTTATAAATATAAATAAAACAATAACTGTAGATTACATTAACAAACTAATGGATAAAATGAATGCACTTAAAAAAGACAAAAACTGCAAAGAATATCTGCTTGTATTCAACACTCCCGGAGGAAGTCCGAGCGCAAGCGACGAATTTAACGCTTATCTTAAATTCTTAAATAAAAGCAAAAAAGTAAATGTTTACGTCGAAAGTATGGCTGCAAGCGGCGGATATTACATAATAAGCGCCATCAAACCGATCGTTGCTAATAAAAATGCGGTAGTGGGAAGCATAGGCGTAATTATGCCTCATTATGTCATAGGCAAACTTGCAAAAAAAATAGGGGTCGAAGAAGACGATATTACGGTAGGAAAATATAAAAAACCTATATCCCTGTTTAAAAAAGCCTCTCCCGAACAAAAAGAATATATTATGAAAAACCTATTACTTCCAACATATGATAATTTTTTAAAAATAGTGGCTGAAGACAGAAACATATCGATTGATAAATTAAAAAACTATGCCGAAGGAAAAATATTTATCGCTACAAAAGTAAAAGGTGTACTGGTTGATAAAATATCTACCCTTGCCGAATTTAAAAACGAAATCAAAAAAAGACTCGGTGACGTTGAATTCATAAACATTAACCTTGATAAGAAAAAATTTCCGTATTTAAATATTAAACTTGATTCAGACTTGGGAGAATTATTAAAAGGGTATATTCATCAATGAAATCTTTATTCGGGTATGGCCTTACAACAAAAGCGATAGCCAAAAGCGGAGGCTGGCATATTTTTGACGACAAATTCAAAGAAAGCTCTTTTGATAAATACGGAAACAAACTATTACCTTCAAATGAATTCAATCCCGAAAAATCATCTTTAGAAATTACATCTCCCGGAATTCCTCCAAGCCACCCTTTAATCAAAAAAGCGAAAAATTTAATAAGCGAATTTGACTATTTTTACGACAAAGCGCCGTTTCAAATATGGATTACAGGAACTAACGGTAAAACCACAACAACACAAATGGTATATCATCTTTTAAAAGACCACGGTGCAGATATCGGAGGCAATATAGGCATACCTCTTGCCGATATGAAAAAAGACGCCAACTTCTGGGTTGTGGAAGCAAGCAGTTTTCAGCTTCACTACACAAAATACGCAAAACCGAACATCTTTATAATACTGCCGCTGAAAGAAGACCACACCTCGTGGCACGGAAGTTTTGAAGAGTATGTAAAAGCAAAACTCTCACCCCTTAAAAGAATGACTGAGCGTGATGTCGTTATAATGCCAAAAAATCTAAACACCGGAACAAAAGCGTTTAAGATTCTGTATGAAAATGAAAAAGAGCTGATTGAATATTTCGATTTTAAACACACTTTCTCTGAAGTTCCTTTTTTACTTGACGAACTTATGGCAAAAGCTGTTTATAAAATTCTGTTTTTAAAAGAAAAAAACCTTAAAAATTTTAAAATAGATCCGCATAAACTTGAAGAATTTAAAGACTCTCAAGGCAGAGTATGGGTTGACGATTCAAAAGCAACAAATGTAGATGCCGCATTAAACGCTCTTACAAGATATAAAAATAAAAAAATTTTTATGATTATCGGAGGAGATGATAAAGGACAGGATTTTACTCCTTTATTTAAATATATGAAAAATTTAGATATAAAACTTTTTATAATAGGGAACAAACCTGAACTTTTTGCTGATTTAGCCGAGCAATATAATATTAATTATGAAATATCAAATGAAATGGAAAAAGCTGTAAAATCAATAAAAAAAGTTCACACAGACAAAAGTGTAGCTCTTTTAAGCCCAGCATGTGCAAGTTTTGATCAGTTTAATGGATACAAAGAAAGAGGGAAAAGGTTTAAAAAGTTTGTAATGGAATTACAATGAAAAAATCATTTACGTTATTAGAATTATTGTTTGTTATTGTTATTATTGGAATTTTATCAGCCGTTGTAACTGTAAAATTTTTTTCATTTAAAACAAAGAAGTTTTGTGATATCTATCATTAACACAACAGTAAACAGTGCTAAACAGGCAGTTGAAACTGCTATAAATTATTCATATATGGAAAACAACGACTCTTTTAAGTTACAAGACTTAATAAAACTTCAGGGAAAAGGATGGAAATATAACGCAAGATACCGTGACGGTGATTATTATTTTCCAAATAAAACAGGAACGTCTTCATATGCATATATCGTACTGGATAAATCAAAAAAAATTGTTATTTTTAGAATAAACTGCAATAATTTTGATAATGATACAGAAAAAGATATATGCAAAGAATATATTCAATCAGACATGAATATCGCAAATGTTTACAACGAACAGCATTTAACCTACTAATTTAAGCGAACTTTAAGAATCGTTTAGTATAATTTCAGTCCTTGCCCAGGTAGCTCAGTCGGTAGAGCAAGGGACTGAAAATCCCTGTGTCGGCGGTTCGATTCCGTCCCTGGGCACCACTTAAAAATATCCGTATCAGTGTCTGTCACTTTTTATATTTATCCTTTTTATATTCTTCATTAAACTTAATGTTTGCTTTCTTATTTTAACCATTATTTTTGTAATTCAGATTTATGTATTTATAAATATAAAATTCAGATAAGGAAACCCTTATCTGAATACCGGTGTAAATGAAGGAACTTTTTGCATATTCGGCTGTTTTTGTGTTTTGACCGGTGATAATTTAACTTTGATATATTTAAACTGACTTGTCGGAACTTTATATTTATTTTTAGGTGTTTCTCTTCTGCCGTTATAGCTCAAAGGTTTTCCGTTTAAGAAATTAGTTAAAATTCTCGGCTCATATGCAAGTTTAGGATCTCTCCATCTGTTTGCAGCCAAGTCTTGTTTTGAAATTAAATTTAATTCGATATCTTTAACACCTACTTCACTACAAGTAGCTCTTTCATCATGTTTACCTTTTCTGTCAAGTTCACATTTGATATATTCAAGTACCCCTTTACCGTTTCTTATTGTTTGCTGCCCTCTTGAATTTTTATGAGCCACTCTGTAATCTATAAGACCCTGAACAGGTTCACCTTTAAAACCAACCCTGTCGAATCCACTATCAGGTTTCGGTTCTCTATACATTGCTGATTTTATTGGGTTTACACGGTTAAACGAACAAGTATCAAGCGGTCTTGATTCATCCATGTATTTCTGAGGATGGGCCAAATCAAACAGTGTTAAATCCAAACTAAGTCCGAATCCTGATTCTCCTTTTTTTGTTCTAACGGTTAAAGGCATGCCTTTATATTGACTTCTTTTCCATTCTATTTTTGCTATTTTTAATATAGCTTTTAATCTGTTTTTATCAGCTTTAAATTTTAAAGCGGCAACCACCCTCATCGGATTACCTGCAGTTTCAGTATCTCCTGCAATTACTTCAAACCCTGACGCGCTTGCTGTTTTTAACGCCGTACTTATTTTACCGTCATAACTTCCTAAATTATCAAGAATAATAGGAGTATAACAATCCTGTACATATCTCTCAGGCATGACTCTATCTTCCATATTTAAAATATTTCTTCTGTCTCTATAATAAATAGCCAGCTGTTCGCATCTGTTTGTAAAATCTTTATTACACTGTTGAGCTGCTTTTAATAAATCATTAAATTCTTTAAGCCATGCGTTTTTATATCTTTTGATTGCATTCACTCTGTTTCTTCTTATTTTGTTTGTAGTACCAAGGGCAAAATATTTTTGTGTTTTTGGATTAATTATAAAATCAGCATCTTTCATTGCCGCTTTCAAATCCCACAAAGTATTTACAAAATACGTCATATAAGTCTCTTTTGTATCACCTTGCAATATATCATTAAACGGATAATCAGCAAGCATAGAATATGGTGCCACTATATATTTCACCCTTTTTTTATAAGTAGCACTGTCAGCATTATAAAAATTGGTTGCAAAATCTTCAAACTCATCAACACTTTTCGGCAGTCTCATATTTGTACCGGTAGAATATGTATGTACTTTAAAATTATTTACCCCAAAAGTACTGATAGCTGCTTTTTTAATATCTACATTTGCATCCACGTCATAATTTACGCTTTTAATACCAAGTCCTGTTTTTGATGCAAATTCCATGGATTGTTTAAATGTTTGATTTTGAACGCTTGCAGTTCCTATGAACTCTCTACCTTCCTGTATACCTATTACAAACCCGTCACCGCATCTTTGTCTGAATTCTGAAACTTTGTTTTGTTTTAATAATTGTTTAGCCTGAGGAGTTAGCTTAACGTATTCTATTTTTACAAATTTAGGCGCATCGTAAAAATATGAATACGCATACAAAGTAATAGCGTAACTGCTACTTTCTGTTTTTTGTAACAACGTTGTTTTGTTATTCATATTTGTTTTAGTTGCACCGCTTAAAGCTTTTATAGATAATTCAGCACTAATATTTGCATTTTTAGTAATTTCCGATGTTGTTTTGGTCCATCCGTAATTCCAATCCTGTTGAGGCCCTATCCCACCGTTATATGTGTCCATTTTTACAATTTCAACACATTTACCTGTATACATTTTTCTGTGTGTATCATACCCCGTACCGTAATCAACGGCACCTTCAGTAGCATCTAATGTTAAAAAATCAACAGCCATATCAGCTTTTGCTATCCCAACTACTGAAACTAACGCAGCTAAAATAATTGATAATTTAAGTTTCATAGCCGCTCCTTTATATTAAGCTTATATTAATTATACATTATAAAATAATTAAAATCAAATTAATATAACTTTAAATTATCTTTGTGTTACAATTTCGATAAAAAAAGGCTGATATTGAAAAGAATAGCTGTGTTTTTCGGAAAAGGTGGAAGTAACTTTTTAAACCTTCTAAAGCATCAAACAAATTATCAGATATCTTTAGGCATTACGAATATTCAAAATAGTGAAGCATTAAATGCTTCTTCATTGCCACCGATTCTTGTTTCAAAAGATCATAAAGTTATTTTAAAAGCGTTAAAGGAACTGAATCCTGATCTGATTGTATTAGCGGGATATATGAGAATAGTACCGGAATATATAATTAATGAATTTAAAGGAAAAATAATCAACCTTCACCCAAGTATTCTTCCACACTTTAAAGGATTAAATGCCGACAAACTTTCATTTGAAGCAAAAAAAGCATGTGGGATTACAATACATTATGCCGATGTAGAACTTGACAGCGGAGATATAATACTTCAATACCATATAAATCCTAATAAATTTAAAACATTTGAAGAATATCATAAAGAAATGAAAAAAGCCGAACATAAATTTCTGCCGGCCGTAGTTGAAATGCTTTGCGAATAATTATTTAAGTTTGATAAGTGTTCCCATTCCGTAATAATCCATAACAGCTTCACCTTTTTCATTTGTAGCGGGTGTAATTGTAACTGTAATGTTTTTTACTCCGTCAGCTTCCATTTCTGCTGCTTGTTCTTGCAACATTATTATTACTTGTTTTACCGCATCAGTTGGAAGAACGTCTTTATATAATCTGTTTTGCTCAACCCTTACACTTCCGTATGCGATCGTAAAACTTTCATGAGGTTCTTGGATTTCTCCGAAACTTAAAACCTGCTCATTTATTTCTCTTGCCATATCTGTCCTTTTTTTGATTAATTATATTAAAGCGTTAAATGAATGTAAAGAAAAAAAGTGTCATATAAGTGTTTTTAAACCTTTAAAAAAGTTTTCCAAAGATTCTCTTATATCTTTACGGTTAAACGCCAGGGGTGACGGATGAAAACATAGCCCAACTTTATATCCGTTTATATCATAAATACCGCATTTTTGAAGATTTTTCACATCTTTCGCCCACGGAATATATGAAAACGCCTTTATTGCAGAATTTCCAAGTAAAAGTATCAATCTCGGTTTTACTATTTCTATTTCCCTCTCAAGCAGTTTCGCACCTGTTTTAAGCTCACCGGCTTTAGGAGTTCTGTTTTTATTACCTTCAAATGTTCTAAAAGGAAATGCATTTGTAATCAAAAAATCTTTTGCCCTGTCAAATCCGCTCGTTTCAATCAAATACGCGAGATTCTCCCCGGCTTTACCGACAAAAGGCTGCTTAAGCCTTACTTCATTCGCCCCTGGAGCTTCACCTATAATCATTATAGGATTAGATCTTTTCTCAATAATATATGGGTCATATACATCAGTAAAATCAATATTTTCGTTTAGATGAGTTTTTATATATTCTCTTCTGCTTTTGTAAAAATTATATAACTTTTCTTTCCAATCCATTTCGTCTCCGTAATAATTTTTATAATTATATCAAAACAATTAAATTAGGTGTCAGGCACAATTCAATGGTCAATGGTCAATGGTCAATGATTAACCTTAGGTGTCTGTCACTTCTTTATTTTATATTCTAAATTATTTCTCAAATTGAAATCAGAGAACCAGGAAATCAGGCTTTAATATTTAAATTCATGCCTTTACCAGTGGAAGCTGCCGCCATTTCCTGTATTTTTTTAGTATTTTCAAAAGTTTTTTCCAATATGTCACCCAATACGTTTTTAACAACATCCTGCGCTTTTTTCTGAACATCTACCTGAATAGCCGCATTTAAATTTGTATTATTTGTCACCTGCATAGTAATCCTTTATAAGCCTGACCGTTTTATTCAAATCATTGTTTTCTATAATTATATCGGCAAGTTCCGCGTATATTTTATCTCTTTTTTTAAAAAGCTCTTTTGCCTTTTTTACATCCTGAAAAAGAGGTCTTTTTTTTATCTCTTCATCATTCATTCTTTTTAAGATGTCTTCAAATTCAACTCTCAAATATATAACCCTGCCCGCTTCTTTTATCTCAGGTACATATACCGGAAGCCCTCCTCCTACCGAAATAATCGTATTAGTAACGCTGTTTTTAATCCATTCAAAACATTTTTTTTCCATTTTTCTAAAGGCTTCTTCACCCTCATTTTTGAAAATATCACTAATGGTTTTATTTTCAAAACTTTCTATTAAAACATCGGTATCCAAAAAGTAGGTATTAAATTCTTTAGCAAGGATTCTTCCTATTGTAGACTTTCCGCTGCCCATAAATCCGGTTAAAATAATATTATTGGATTTCAATTTTTATACCCTCTGAAGTTTTTGTGATTTTATACATATATTTAGCATCGAAATAGATAACAACCCTGTAATATCCCTTATGATTTCCGACAATGACTTTTTTTACAAAAGAATCTTTTAAAAACTTTTTAATAGTAAGAAAATCCGCATCTTTTTTAAAATCCAAAACTATCCTGAAAGGTTTAACTAAAAAAAAGCTTCTTAAGAGTTTGTCTTTTGTTTGAATAAAAATCTTTTTATCTTTTATATACATTGTAAAAAGATTTAAAAAATTCAATTCTTTCATCGGAAATTTTTTAGGCTCATGCGTAATATATATAGGTTTGTGAAAATCGACGTGTTTATTAATTACCACTTCTTTTTGCTTTATATCACCGCTTACACTTTGATACACAAATACTATTTTTTTCAAAATTCTTGCGTCACTCGGCAAAGTAACTTTAGTTTCTTTAAAATATGTAGGGTTTATAATAATAGTGTTTTGAGGTTTTACTACAGGTTCAAAAGGATTTATTCTTGCAAACAAAAAAGTGGTAATTAATATAAATAATAGTTTTTTCACTCTCCGCCTTGTAATTCTTTTAATTCAAAATACTCTTTTTGCAGTTTTTCGTTTTTCTTTTTCAAACTTCCAACATGGGTTTGTAAAGATTTATACTCATTCTGCAAATCCAAAAGCCTCGTATAAGACCTGCTTCCAAAAAGCAAATCATATACATAAAACGCAAATAAAAATGCAACTATTACTACTATAATGATTTTATAATCGATTTTTTTCGGTTGTTGTAAATCGTCAAAATCAATCATTGATTAACTCCGATGAAAAGAAAAGACTTTTCATCGATTAAAACAGGTCTTTTCCAATATATTCGGCACCTGCAATACTTCTTGCTATTTCAAGAAGTCTATTGTATTTAGCGTTTCTTTCACCTCTTGCCGGGGCACCTGTTTTGATTTCTCCGCAGTTTAACGCAACGGCGAAATCTGCAATAAACGCATCTTCACTCTCACCGCTTCTGTGGCTCATTACTGTTTTGTAGTTGTTTCTTTGTGCAAGTCTAACTGTCTGCATTGTTTCACTAACAGTACCTATTTGGTTCGGTTTGATTAAAATAGCATTCGCAACACCAAGCTCGATACCTTTTTGAAGGATTTTTTTGTTTGTTACGAATAAATCGTCACCTACAAGCTGGATTTTATCTCCAAGTTTGTCTGTAAGGATTTTCCATCCTTCCCAGTCTTCTTCAGCCACACCGTCTTCGATTGAAACGATAGGGTATTTACCGCAAAGATATGCGTAATAATCCACAAGCTCTTCTGCGCTTAAAGTTTTGTTTTCACCTGCAAGTACGTATTTTCCGTCTTTATAAAATTCACTACTTGCAGCGTCAAGCGCTATAGTGATTTCTTCGCCCGGTTTGTATCCGGCTTTTTCGATAGCTTTAATAATGTATTCGATAGGTTCTTCGTTGTTTTTAAAGTTCGGAGCAAATCCACCCTCATCACCAAGAGCGGTATTGTGTCCGTCCGCTACAAGAAGTTTTTTAAGCGTATGATAAACTTCGCTGCTCGCTCTAAGCGCTTCTGCGAAATCATCAAATCCTGTAGGCATAATCATATATTCCTGTAAGTCCACGTCATTGTCCGCATGAGCTCCACCGTTGATAATGTTTAGCATAGGAGTAGGAAGTACAAGTGCGTTTGCTCCTCCTAAATATCTGAATAACGGTAAATCAAGCGAATTTGCAGCAGCTCTCGCCACAGCCATACTTACACCAAGAATAGCGTTTGCCCCGAGTTTACTTTTGTTTTCAGTACCGTCAAGCTCTAACATTATATTATCTATTTCAGCCTGATCATACGGACTCATTCCTATAAGTTCGTTTGCTATTAACGTATTTACGTTTTCACATGCTTTAAGAACACCTTTACCGAGATATCTTTCTCCTCCGTCTCTAAGTTCAAGTGCTTCGTTTACCCCTGTACTCGCTCCGCTCGGAACAATAGCGCTTGCTCTGCTTCCGTCACTTAGAGTTACTGTAGCTCTAACCGTAGGATTACCTCTTGAATCAAGTACCTCATCAGCAAATATATCTTCTATAAATATCATTTACTCTCCTTTTAAATTTAATTCGTCTTCGTCTTTTTCTATTGCTTCTATCATATGTGAAAGTTCCACGCCTAAAGCGTCTTTGATTTTCTGCTCAATTTCCTGCGCAAGTTCCGGATGTGATTTTAAATATTCTTTTGCGTTTTCTTTTCCTTGACCGAGTCTTGTTGCACCGTAGCTGAACCATGCTCCGCTTTTATCAATAATGTCAAGTTTTACACCGTAATCAAGAAGTTCACCCTCTCTTGAAATACCTTTTCCGAACATAATGTCAAATTCGGCAATTCTAAAAGGAGGTGCGACTTTATTTTTTACAACTTTAACCTTAACCCTGTTTCCGACTTCCTTATCAGCCTGTTTAAGAGTAGCTATTCTTCTAACATCAAGTCTTACTGATGAATAAAACTTAAGTGCGTTACCACCCGTTGTCGTTTCAGGGCTACCGTAACCCATCATTCCGATTTTCATTCTTATCTGGTTGATGAATACAACAGTAGTGTTCATTTTATGAATAGCGGCTGTCAGCTTTCTTAAAGCCTGACTCATAAGTCTTGCCTGCACACCAACCTGAGCGTCTCCCATATTTCCTTCTATTTCTGCTTTAGGAGTAAGAGCGGCTACCGAGTCAATTACTATAATATCAACCGCACCGCTTCTTGCAAGTGTTTCTACAATTTCCAGAGCCTGCTCACCGTAATCAGGCTGAGACACAAGCAGATTGTCTACATCGACACCGATATGTTTTGCGTAAATTACGTCAAGCGCATGCTCCGCATCGATAAAAGCAGCAACACCGCCATCTTTTTGAGCCTGAGCAATTATTGAAAGTGCAAGTGTTGTTTTACCACTACTCTCAGGTCCGTAAATTTCAGTAATTCTTCCTTTTGGAATACCGCCTATACCAAGAGCCAAATCCAAACCGAAACTACCTGTAGGAATAGCTGCTATAGGTTCAATATCTTTATCGCTAAGTTTTACCAAAGAACCTTTACCGAACTGCTTATCTATTTGTTTCATTGCAAGTTCGAGAGCTTTTTGCTTATTCGCATCCATATAAATCCTTTTTGTAAATATTATGTAATTATATCAAATGTAAGACAATATTTTTTTAATTAAAAATGACAGAAAAAGTTATAATTCATTCAAATTGATAGGTTTACTAAAAAAGTATCCTTGGAGATATTCAATACCTAATTCTTTTAACATTTCAGCAATTTTCTCATTTTCAACGTATTCCGCAACAACTGACAAATTAAAAATTTTAGCCATATTTGTCAACGCTTTTACAAGTTTGTAATTATTGGCATTGTTTTCAATATTTCTAATTAAACTGCCGTCAATTTTAAGTATAGAAACAGGTAGTTTCGTAACAAGATAAGCAAGATTACTATGTCCGCTTCCGAAATCATCAATTGCAAATTGCACATCTAAATTGTGTAAGAATATTAAATATCCCATAAGTTCTTCATTATGCAGCTCTTCGTCTTCTAAAATTTCTATTATAAGTTTTTCAGCTATATTGTATTCATCTATTTTATCTATTAAAAATTTTCTAAACTGTTCGTTTGAAAGTTCAAAAGCTGAAAGGTTTATAGAAAACTTATAATCAAGCTTTGAAAATTTTTCAAAACATTTTTCAATCATTATTTTTTGTAAATCAAAATATTGTCCGGTTTTTTTAGATATTTCAAGGAAATTTTCTGGAGTGTAAATTTTTCCTTCATGTTCGATTCTCATTAAACATTCATATTTTTTTATTTCAAAAGTATCGCTGTTTACTATCGGATGTATATAAGGAATAACTCTTTTTTCTTTTATAACTTTTTTTAAGATGTTTTTCCATTTTATATTATTTTCAAATTCTTTAACTATAGGTAAGTTATCGTTATAAACAGCCATTTTGATGGTTTTATCGCTTTTTACAAGTTTCAATGCCATTTCTGCTTCAATTAAATTTTTCCCTATTCCCGCGCTTATAGATATTTCCACTTCGCTTCCGTCATCAACGATTAGTTTATGTGACTCTATTTTTTTAATCGCTTTTTTTACTTTTTCTTCTAACATTTCAATATCGTTTTCTACAAAAGCAAATTCATCGGCCGGCAGTTTATACGTATCAGATATTTCACTTAAAATACTCGACACTGTTTTTAATACATCGTCACCAATATCCATACCATAAAAATCATTTATTTCTTTAAAATAATCAATATTTAAAATTGCTACATATTTATAGTTTTTCATGTCAGAAATCAGTTTTTCCCTATTAGGCAATCCTGTTAAAGGATCCACTAAAAAATGCTGTATAAGCTCATTGGTTTTTCTGTCAACCTCTTTTTGCAGATTATCATTTAACGTTTGAAGTTTTTTATTTTTTGCTTGTATTTTATTTTCGTATTTATCAATAATACTGGATAGAAGATTGTTTTCATATTTTGTAAGAAAATAAACTATCACCAAAAATACTAATGAAATAACAATATATAAAAAGAAAATACTTTGAAGCTCTTTTTTTATCTGCTTTTGTTTTTTAGCTATTAAATTATTCACTTCATTGATATATATATTCCCTATTAACGCCCAGTTAAAAGGTTCATAATATTTTAAAAATGAGATTTTTTTATCAAACTGAGTATTTAGATTTTCGTTAAAACAATCAAAAAAACCTTCTCCTTTTTCACGCAACATCATTAAACATTTTCGAATATGTTTAAGTTGAACGGGATTTTTTATCAATTCATTAATATATTTTCCTTCCCAGTCAGGTCTTATCGGCATAGCAACGAACTTACCCAGGTCTTTATCAATATTTATTATCTCTATAATAGCCACATATCCGTTATTGAATACAAATCTTGCATTATCCACCATATTAATAACAGCTCTTTTGATACTGTTGTCGATGGCTGATTTTAAGATTGCGTTTGTAACAAAATATTGCTTATTGTTGTTTTTATTCGTAAATATAGTTCCGGTAATATACAAAAGCCCTTTTGATGTCTTGAATGTAAAATAATTGTCACTTTTTATAAGACCTTTTTGCATTTCGTTAATAAACTGTTTTCTTTTAGTTTTATTATATTCTTTAAAATTGGCATATATTTTATTACCGTCCAAATCACTCATAGCAACAATAAATTCCGGATGTTTCTTGGCAAACTGCTTTAAAATATACTCAAAATTCTTTGGAGATTCTTTTTTTAATATATTTGTTAGAAACGATACGCTTTCTTGTAGTTTATATAAATATTTTTGGTTTTCTCTAATGGATATTTCATTAATATAATTTATTAAATTGTCTACTTGATTTTTAATTATTGTTTTTTTAGTGTTAATATATTCGTTTTTAGTATATTCTATATCTCTTTGCAAAGAAGCCTGGACAATTAAATAAACAATACTAAAACTCAAAATAGCGAAAAGTATAATAACTGAAAAAATAGAAAAAAAGTTTATCTTTATTATCTTTTTTTTAAATAATTCCGCCCCTCTCACTCATCATCCTTTCATTCGAGTAAGATAAATTATACTATATTTATGTTAAATAATACGCTCAAACAAACAAAACCCTCTAATATGTTATAATTTTCAAAAAAAGGTGTAAAATTTATGAAAGATTTCACTATTGCACACTCTCCCGACGCCGATGATATATTTATGTATTATGCTATCAAATTCGGTTGGGTTACAAATGGAAACGGTTTACCAAACTCAAAACAAAAAAAGAAATACAATTTTAAAAATATTGCAGAAGATATAGAAACACTAAACCAAAAAACAATTAAAAACATTTATGACGTAAGTGCCATCAGTTTCGGAGCGTATCCTTTTATTAAGGATGAATATGCCCTGCTTAGGACAGCAATTAGTTTCGGCTACGGTTACGGCCCGAAATTAGTGAAATTAAAAGACAAAAAACTTAAACCGAATTTCAAAGTGGCTTTAAGCGGAGAATATACTACAAATGCTCTTATTTTTAAAATAGCTTATCCTAAAGCAAGAATAGTTTATAAAAATTTTCTTGAAATAGAAGATGCCGTATTAAACGGTGAAGTTGACGCCGGGCTGTTAATTCATGAAAGTATTTTAACATATGACGAAAGACTTGAAGTCGAAAAAGAATTATGGGACGTGTGGTGTGAACTTGCAGGAGAAATCCCTTTGCCGCTTGGTGGAATGGCAATAAGACGCTCCATACCTTTATTGGATGCTATAGAAATAGAAGAAATATTAACTAAAGCCGTAGATATTGCTAATAAACACAAAAGTTTACTTGCAAAAATGCTTATGGAAAGAAATCTTGTAAGAGTTAACGATAAGGTTCTCGACAAATATCTTTCTCTTTATGCTAATGATAAATCAATCACCCTTGACGATGAGCAGATAAACGCAATAAATAAATTATATGAAATAGGTAATAAAGCGGGACTACTTCCTACTATGAAAGATATAAGGGAATATATGATTCCGAAAAGATATAAAGAATTGAGAATGAAAAGCTAATTTTACGGATATAAAGATGAAACACGAAAATTTTGTAGAATGGCTTAAAAGAAATGAATTAAGTCTTAAATGCAAACCAAGAACACAAAGAGCAAGTTATACCGAATTTTTTGAAGGTGAGTTTAAAGGTGAAAAAGTCCCTGAATTTAAAAGGGGTGAAATTTATTTCGCCAAACTTACAAATAGTGCTAAAACCAGACCTTTTTTAATATACCAAAACGATTATTTAAATAAAGCTTGTACTGAAGATATATATCATACCGTAGTAGTGTTGCCTCTTTCGGGACAAATTTTAGGAGGTGATTATAGAATTTTTATTAAAAAAAGAGATTTAATGAGTAAAGACAGTGAAATAGTCGCTACTGCAATTGGTATAATATCAACAGGGAAAATAATTTTTTCAAAAGGGCTTGTTACCAAATTAACCGAAAACGAAATGAAAAAGGTTGATGAAGCCGTTATGAAAGTATTAGGAGTAAATATTGCAATCTGAAATAATCGCACTTGCGGTTCAAACGTTAAAATTAGCCTTATTACTTGCACTTCCGGCACTTCTTGTGGGTATGATAGTGGGGCTTTTAATTTCAATTTTCCAGGCCACAACACAAATTAATGAAATGACACTCAGTTTCGTACCTAAAATTCTGGCCATTGCGGTAATTTTAATTTTCACAATGCCTTGGATGTTAAATGAAATGATAGATTTTACCACTTACGTTTTTAAACTGATACCTACATTTTTAAGATAAAAAATGGGATATAAAACAATAGACCTCTCAAAACTCTCAAGTATAAAAATCGGTCCCAAAACTTCAGTAAAACTGATAAATGAAAATAATTACGACGGTGAATTTTTAATAGGCCGCGCCACAAACACCCTCATCTCACCGAATGCAGACAATCTGGGTGTTTTGGACGACAAATATAAATTTATAGAAATAAAAAACGGTTATTTGTACGTAGGGGCTAAAACAAACAACCAAGTATTTTATAATTTCTGCAAAAAAAATAATATCGGTGGTTTCGAGTTTTTAAGCAAACTGCCCGGAACGATCGGCGGAAGTGTTAAAATGAATGCAGGTGTGAAAGAATACGAAATTTCAAACAGACTTTTAGCTCTTAAAACCCTAAACGGATTAAAAGAAAAAAAAGAGTTCGAATTTAATTACAGATATTCCGATATAAATGAACCGATTTTTGAAGCTGTTTTCGAACTTAAAGAAGGCTTTGATTTTGAACTTGATCTTAAACTGAAAAAACTTAGACAAAATCAGCCGAAAGATCCAAGTTTAGGGAGTGTGTTTAAAAACCCACAAAATGATTATGCAGGAAGACTTATAGAAGCAGTAGGTATGAAAGGCATGATTAAAGGTGGTATGAAAGTAAGTGAAATACATGCAAATTTTTTTGTGAATATCGGAGAAGGTACATTTGATGATATGATTTGTTTAATAAAAGAGGCAAAAAAAAGAGTTTATGAAAACTTTGGAATAAACTTACAAGAAGAAATAAAAATAATTTACTGATTTTCATATTTTGAATGTAAAAAAGCTATCGCCAATAATCCCAAACCTATCGTACCGGTTAAAACTTCCCCTATATGCATAAATATTTTCAAAAGCATAATAACGGCAAGTACCCCTATTGCATAATGGGCTCCGTGCTCAAGGTACTTATATTCGCTTAGCACACCTTTTTCAACCATCCAGATTGTAAGGCTTCTTACAAACATCGCACCTATTCCGAGACCTATCATAATAATAAAGATATTCCCTGTAATTGCAAACGCTCCTATTACGCCGTCAAAACTGAAACTTGCGTCTAATATTTCAAGGTATAAAAAGCCCATCAGTCCGTTTTTAGCACCTTCAACCGCAAAAGCTTCATTAATACCGTTAAGAAGAGAATACGTAAGCATTCCTAAAAGATAGGCGATTCCAATTTCATACGATTTTGAATCATAAATAACTATTATTCCTATAACTGTAGCTACGATTAACGAAATATTGTTCACACGTCCTAATTTTTCGGCATATCTTTCAACAGGTTTGATCCATCTGATCTCTTTATGTTCAAATAAAAAGTCGGTAAACACAAGCCATAAAAAAGCTCCCCCAAATGCATAAATCAGATTTTCGCTTTTTAATAATACCTCATGATACTGTTCAGGATGGTTAATAGCGATATTTAAAGTTTCTACAACTCCTAAATTTGCCGCAACAGCAACAATCAGTATAGGAAATATAAACCTCATACCGAAAACAGCTATCACCATTCCCCAAGTAAGAAATCTCTTCTCCCAAATTTTATCCATATCTTTTAAAATTTTGGCATTAACTACAGCATTATCAAAAGATAGGGAAACTTCTAATATAGCTAAAATAGAAGTTAAATAAACCGCACTCCAACCATCGATAAAAAAAGAAAGAATCAAGCCTATTGCGGCAATTATAAAAGAAACATAAAAATAACGCATTAATTTCCTTATATTTTAAACAAGTTTTCTAATTTACTTGTATCTTTTGATTTTTCTTCAGCGTCTTTTAGTTCGATTTTGTATTTTGTAAGCATACCCGCAAGTGTAATGTTTATACCGTTTTTACCGATTGCTTTCGCTTTTTGATCCGGATCAACCTCTACAACCGCCAAAGCTTTGTCCTCATCAACCTGTACGTTTTTAACGATTGCCGGAGAAAGCGCACGTGCTATAAAAATTTCAGGCTTTGGAGAATATTCGATTACGTCTATATTTTCTCCGTTAAGTTCGTTTGAAACAGAATTGATTCTTACTCCGTTTTTACCTATTATTGTTCCGATCGGTTCTACTTTCGGATTTAGAGAGCTTACGGCAACTTTGCTTCTTACGCCCGGAATTCTTGCACTCGTATGTATTTTTATAATCCCGTCTCTAACTTCCGGCACCGCAGATTCTATAAGTTTTTCTAAAAATTTAGGGTTTGTTCTGCTAAGCTCTATTGTAATACCTCTATTTGTATCAAAATGAACATATTTTAAAAGAGCTTTCATTACATCACCGACTTCGAATTTTTCACCTTTGATTCTGTTTCTCATAGGAAGAACACCTTTAACACCTTCAAGTTCTACCCAAGTGTTTTCTTCAGAATCTACTTTTACAACCTCACCGCTTACTATCGTATTTAGTTTTGAGATAAGCTTTCTGTAAATTTCGTTTTCAAGAAGTCTGGTGATTTCTCTCTCAAATTCTCTTTGAAGAGCCATTGCCCCGCTTCTTCCGAGTTTACCCAAATCAAGCTCTACTTTTAATTTGTCACCGATTTGGGCATTAGGATCAAACTCCCTCGCTTCGTCAAGATAAAAATATTTCTCAGGCTCTTCGAGTGCAACATCGTCGTTTCTCACTTCAAAAATCTGATAAATTTTAAGCTCTCCGTTTTCAATATCAACTTCTACGTCGATATCTCCTAAAACCTTTTTTGCGGTTTTTATGATTGAGCGTTTAAACGCTTCTTTTACTTCATCAAAATCGAGCCCTTTTTCATTAGCCACTAATGATAATAAATCCAATACTTTTTCCACGATTTTCCTTTTTTTAGTTTGTATTCGGCAGTGGGTTTTAAACAGTTAAAAAATATTTAACAACAACAACTAACTGACTCACTACATACTACCCACTTTTTTAGTTATAATTTTACAAAAATTTTTGCTAAAATAATAATAAAAGGATTACAATGACGTTAAAACTTATCAGCACTGATAACAACATCATAGAAAAAACATACGAAGAGTTTTTAAAAGAGATTAAACCTAATTCATTTTTTTATTTTCATAAAGACACATCATACAAAGATCTTAAAGATCTAATAGACAAACTTGAAAACGACGGATACTCTGTATATTTCAGAGAAGTGAAATTCGGCCTTGATGAAGGCGCTTACATGTATGAACTTCACATAATTTAAGGCCAAACTTGAAAAAACTCTATATCGAAACGTTCGGATGTCAGATGAACGTTAAAGACTCCGAACATATTATTGCGGAACTTTCAGATGAATATGAAACTACACAAAACCCCGAAGATGCGGAACTAATACTCCTTAATACATGCTCAGTAAGAGAAAAACCGGTTCAAAAACTTTTTTCCGAACTCGGTGCTCTTAAAAAGAAAAACCCGAATGCGAAATTCGGCGTGTGCGGTTGCACCGCCAGCCATATGGGTAAGGAAATTATAAAAAGGGCACCTTTTGTCAGTTTTGTTTTGGGAGCAAGAAACGTAAGCCGCATAAAAGAAGCGTTAAACACCCCTAAAGCTGTGATTACAGATATTAATTATGACGACACCACATATATTTTTAAAAATACAAGAAAAAACCCTTATAAAGATTTCGTAAACATTATGGTGGGATGCGATAAAAAATGCTCATTCTGCATAGTTCCGAAAACAAGAGGAAAAGAACTTTCAATTCCAATGGATTTAATAATTAAACAAATTGAAAAATTAGCAAAAGAAGGCGTAAAAGAGATAACTCTTCTTGGACAAAACGTAAACAATTACGGAAAAAGATTCAGTGTTGAACACCCTAAGGTTGATTTTACGGATCTTTTAAAAGAAGTCAGTAAAATTGACGGAATAGAAAGAATAAGATTCACTTCACCTCACCCGCTTCATGCCGACGACAGATTTTTAGATGAATTCGCAAACAACCCTAAAATTTGCAAACATATTCATTTTCCTCTTCAAAGCGGAAGTAGCGAAATACTTAAAGCCATGAGAAGAGGATATACAAAAGAATGGTTTTTAAACAGATGTGAAATTATAAGACAGATTCCGGATGTCAGCATTACGACGGATATTATCGTAGGCTTTCCGGGTGAAAGCGAAGAAGATTTCGAACACACTATGGATGTGCTTGAAAAAGTAAGGTTCGAACAGATTTTCAGCTTCGTATATTCCCCGAGACCTCTTACCGAAGCTGCAGAAATGCCAAACCAAGTGGATAAAAATATTGCAAAAGAAAGATTATACAGACTTCAATCAAGACACGGCGAAATATTGGATGAAATTGCAAAAAACCAGATTGGAAAAATTTACAAAGTACTGATTGATGAACCTGGAAGCGGTAAAAGTGATAATTTTTTCACAGTAAAAATACCCGAAACAAATAAATACTTAGGCGAAATTGTCGATGTTAAAATAACCGAAGCCAACAAACATACTCTAAAGGGGGAAGTAATATAAAAAAGTTACTCTTTTTTCTTGGTATAATTATTATCGGATTTGTGCTTTATTTTATGTTAAACGATTCGTACCGCCTTTCATTGGAGGCAAGGTATTATTTCGAAAACGGAGAATATAATAAAGCATATGAAAAAGCAAAAGAAGCTTATATATTAGATCCGTACAATAGAATGGCTTTTACGGTATATACACAATCTCAAATAGCAAAAGAATGGGAAAATTTTCTTATTGACGCAAATAAATATTTCAAAAAAATCGAACAAATCGCAAACAAAAAAAATTTAACGGACAAAGAGCGTCAAAAAGTAAAAATAATGCTTGAAATTCTATTAGACGAATATAAAAATTTAAAACCTTCACTATTAATAAGTAAAGATTTGAAAGAAAAAGCTAAAAAAGAATACGAAAAGGCAAAAGAGATATATGAAAAAGTTTTTGCAAAAAGAAATTAATAAATTTCTTAATTTTGTTAAAAAAACAAAATCACACAACACATATAAAACATACGAAACTGTCTTAAATGAAGCGATTAATTTTATTGAAATCGAAAACAATATTATAAACATTACTCCCTACAGACTTCATATAGCCGAACTTAACAAAAAAACCATTGCCAAAAAAGTTTCAGCCCTCAGAAGTTTTTTCGAATTTTTAGAAACCGAAGGACATAAATTTAAAATAATAGGCGATGAACATATAAAAGTACCTAAAACACTTCCGAAACCCGTAAGCATGGAACATATCAAAAAAGCTTTAAAATCAGCGACAATGGATGAGTATTTGGCAATTATAACAATATTTTCTTTAGGACTCAGAATAAGTGAAGCAGCCGGCATTACACTTTCCGACATTAAAGGAGACTGGATTGAAATAAGAGGTAAAGGAGCAAAAACAAGACTTCTTCCTGTTCATCCCAAACTAAAAGACTTTATAAATAAATATCTTGAAATTCATCCAAAAAAAGAATATCTTTTTGAAAAAGAAGGAGTTCCTTTAGGAGCTGATAAAATAAGATATCTGATTCAAAGAGCTTTTAAAAAACACGGTATACACGTAACACCTCATCAGTTAAGACACTCTTTTGCAACATACATGCTTCAAAACGGTGCCAGAATAAACGATGTAAGTGAACTGTTGGGACATGAATTTATTTCTACCACACAAATATATACAAAACTAAGTAATTCTTTAAAACTTCAAAACTATCTTAAGGCTCATCCGCTATGTTCTTGAAAAAAATATTATTCAAACCGAACCTAATAGCATTTTATAAAGAAGACGATATATACAAACTTTTAAATGAACAATATAAAAAAAACAAACTTTTATTTAGCGAAATTAAAGAATTTGACAACAAAAAAGATTTGAAAAACTATATTGATTCTGTTATTGAAGACAATCCACAAACATATGTTTCAACTATTATCGAATCACAAAACCAGGGAGTTGTACCTTCTTGTGACAAACATTATTACAAAGAATTAGGAATTGACCTTGAAAATATAAAATCTGTATGTATAAACAATAAATACTCGTTTTATACTACTCTTTATGAATTAATGGAAATTAAAAAAGATTATCCGTTTATTGACTTTTTATATTCTGTTTTTGCAATAATTGATTATAAATCATCGCTAAGACACAATTCTTTATACATTTTATCCATGAAAGATTTTTCATATATTTTAATATATAAAGATCATATACCGGTTTTCGCTGATATTTTCGATATTAATGAAGAGCCGATAAATGAAGAAGAAGATATAGAAGACATCAGTGACATGGACATAGTTGAAGATTTTGACGAAACTCTTGATGAAGATATTGAAAATATAGACGAACCAGAAATTGAAGAACCTGAAAATATTGAAAACCTTAATATTGAATACAAAATTGTTGATCATATTAAAACCGCTTTAAAAGAATATTATGAAAACGGTAGTGACTTTATTGAAAAAATTTTTATTTTTGATACTATTGGTTTAGAAGAAAATATTACCGAAATGATAAATGATGAAATCTTTATTGAAAGCAACGTCAATAAAATAGACATATTAAAAATAATTAATGAAATAAGCAGGAAAAATGTATAGTTTCACTAAACCTAAACAAAAACCATTAATAAAAGAAGACACCAAACTTTGGCTGATATTTATCGGAATTTCAATTATATTATACATTTCTTTTGCTCTATTTTTGGAAATCAAAACAATACTTTACAATAAAGATATAAATTCTTTTAACAAAGAAATTGTTTCATTAAAGCAAAAACTCGCCAAAATTGATTCAGAAAAACAATTCATTTACAAACAAAAAACACTTTATGAAGACATAATGGTTAAAAACTCTTTAATGAAAGATAGTATTAAAAATCTGCTTGACTTAATTCCGGATCCTATTACTTTAAGCAGTATTTCATTTGATAAAAATAAACTGATAATTTACGGTATAACCCCTACGCAAGACATTTATAATATGTTAATGCTTCCTCCTCTTGAATCTATTTTTACTGAAACAAAAACTTATTTTTATCAAATGAGTAACGGATGGTACAAATTCAAATCCGAAAATTACCTGAAAGAAAAACAATGAAAAAGCCGAATATTTCTTTTAGATTACCGAAAGTAAAAATATACGGAATTGATGTTATTAAAAACTTTCTGTTTTTTACCCTTTTTATTTTACTTACCCTATTATTTATTGCATTTGTAATATCACCGGCAATACATGCTTTCAAAAGCTCAAAAAAAGAATACTATCAAACAAAATACACTTTAGATATAACAACAAAAGAATATAAAGAAAAACTAACGGAATTAAAAAAATTACAAAACTCCAATAGAAAAATACTAAATGCGTTAAAACGCGATTTTAATGCAGACAACTTCAAAATGTTCGCTTCTAAATACATGAGTATTTCTTCTATAAAAGAGGTAAATTCCACTGTGTACCAAGATGATTTTATTAAAACTACATATATTATGAAATCTAAAATAAAATCTCCGAAAAATTTTTATGACTTAATAGATTCATTAAAAAATTACAAATCTGTTCTTAGAATTTATTTTCCTATTGATTTTATAAAAAACAAAGAAAATATCGATCTGACTTTAAAACTTGAACATTATAAACTTAAACCTAAAAAAGCAGAATAAGAACTGCTAAAAGCCCACTGAAAATTATATCCACCAAGTTCTCCCGTCACATCAAGCACTTCACCAACAAAATATAGCCCTTTAACTATCTTAGACTCCATGTTTTCACTTATTTCATCGGTAACCACTCCACCTTTTGTTACTTCAGCCCTTTCAAAACCGAATGTTCCGGCAGGTGCAAATTCATAATTTTCTAAAAGCTTTAATCTATCCCATTCTTGATTTTTTAAAAACATTACTTTTTTATCTTCAATCCCCACACTTTTTAAAAACTCTTTTGTAAAATTTTTAGGAAACGGAAGCTGTGATATTATCTGTTTATGTTTGTTTTTTAAATGATCTTTAACTTTTTTACCTCTTAAAAAATCTATTTTAATCTTCCCTTTATCCCAATATAGTGACGCATTTAGAATTGCGGGTCCCGTAATTCCCTTATGAGAAAAAAGTATGTTTTGGGAAAACTTTTTATTTTTAACATACACGTCTGCCATTACACTAATACCGCTTAAACGTTTAAACCAAGATTCCTTTGGCTGTATGGTAAAACCAACAAGTGCCGGTTTAATAGGTGAAATTTTATGTCCGAATTTTTTAGCTATTTCATATCCTTTTTCACTGGCGCCCAGCTTTTTAAAACTTTTGCCTCCTAATGCAACAACAACATTTTTAGCTTTAAAAATTCCTTTAGATGTGATAACTTCAAAGCCTTCATTTACATCTAAAACCTCGCAGTTATAGATAATTTTACAATTGGGCTTTAGAACATTCAATATTTCTTTTGAAGAATTAAAAAAATATTGACCCGGTTTTAATTCATAAACTTTTAGACCTTTTTGTTTAATCCATTTTAAAAGATCTTTATTGGAACATTTAACAAGTGTATTTCTTACAAATTCACTTTCAGGATAATAATTTTTATAAGAAACGTCTTTATTTGTAATATTACACTTTCCTCCCCCGCTTACTTTTATTTTTTCTCCTATTGACGAATTGTGCTCAATTATTAAAATTTTTTGGTTTTTTAAAAAATCAGAAAGAAAAAGTCCGCTTGCGCCGGCACCTAATATTATTACATCATACAAACAAAGCCTTTTTGATAGAATTATATCATTGAAAGGATTAGAATGAAAAAAAGAATATATTACGATTCAACAGATGCGGGAGGAATAGTTTACCATACGGAATACATAAAATTTTGCGAACAAGCGAGAAGCGAAATATTTTTTCAAAATAATATTTTTTTTGAAAATGATGGTTACGTGGTGACAGATTTAAAAGCCAAATATATCTCATCCGCAAAACTTGGAGATATAATTGAAATACAAACAAAAATATTAAATTACACAAAAATCAGAATCAACATTCTTCAAGAAATATATAAAGAAAATAAAAAAATTTTTGTATTAGAAGTAAACGTTGCTTATATTAAAAATGGCAAAATAGCCAAAATACCTCAAGAGCATATAAAGATTTTTAATGAATACACGTAAAAAGGGAAATATTGCTGAAGAGAAAGCATGTGAATATTTAAAACAAAAAGGCTATAAAATAGTTGAAAGAAATTTTTACACTAAATTTGGAGAGATCGATATCATTGCATTTAAAGACGATGTTTTTCATTTTATTGAAGTTAAAAGCGGTACAACTTTTGAACCAATATTTAACATTACGCCATCAAAATTAAAAAGAATAATACGTTCTGCTGAATATTTTATTAAGCAAAATAGAATCGATTCCGCCTTTTGTATCGATGCTATCATCGTCAAAGGCGAAATCGATCATTTCGTCAATATCTCTTTTTAGTTAATCTAAAAAGGAGAAAGGATGAAAAAGGGGGGGGATTAGAATTATAAATCACAAACATTAAATTATTGTTAAATTTGTCACATTTATGTAATATTTTTTATAAAAATGTAAAAATTATGTCATACAATTAGATCTCGGTTCATAAAAATAAAAACCTTGTGCGTAATTAATCCCTAATTTTCTCACCATTTCATACGTTTTTTGATCTATTACAAATTCTGCCACTGTTTTGATATCTATTTCTTTTGCAAAATCCGTAATTACTTTTACAATTTTATATGCATCAGGATTTGAAGGAAGCTGTTTTATTAAAGAACCGTCAATTTTTATAAAATCGACATTAAGATTTATTAAATGCTCAAAATTAGAATATCCGCTACCAAAATCATCAATAGCTATACTTGCACCGTAATATTTGACTCTTTCTAAAAACTTTCTGATTTCATTATAATCTTCTACAGCTTCACTTTCTAAAATTTCGAATGTCGTTCTTTTAGAAAGAGCTTTATTCTTGAGATACAAATGATACATTTGTTTAATAATACTGGTATCCAATATGTCTTCAATCGAAATATTTATATTAAAATCAACTTCTTTTTTAATAACCTTATCGTAGGTTTTTTTCATTATAATTTTTGTAATATCTCCGTAAAGTTTGTTATCTTTAGCAATTTGCAAATATGGAAAAATCGATTCCACAACCCCGTTTGGATGAATCAATCTTGCCAATACTTCATATTTGGTTATTTTAGTTGTGTTTGTGTCTACTATCGGTTGAAAATAAGGCTCTATTCTTCCATCTTTAATGGCATGATATAATATTTTACTTTTTTCGATGTTTTGCTTAATTTCATCCCTTACGTTCATATTTTCTTCATATATCATTATTTTTTTTCTGAAAGATTTTTTTATCTGTTTTAATGCTATGTCAGCATTTTCTAAAAGAGGCTGCTTGGTACTTATTCCTATACTAACCGAAATATTAATTTTAATGTTATCTATTTCTATTTCATTTTTCTCAAAAAATTCAATAATTTTCCTTGCAAGAGTTTGAACATTGGGATAATTTTCATACTCATACATTATTCCGAAATCGTCAGCTCCCAGCCTGTATAAATTGGCATTTATAACCGGAATTGTGGTCTGTAACACTTTTGCTACTTTTTTTAATACTTTATCACCGATTTTAGAACCGTAATAATCGTTAATGTGTTTAAATCTGTCTATATTTATTAAAACCAGCACCGGTTTGTTTAATGATTTTACATCGTCGTCGAACTTATTTCTATTGTATAATCCGGTAAGTTTATCGGTTATATAAGTAAGCCTTAGCTCATTATTTACTCTTTGTAACGAAATATACTCTTTTTCCAACCTGTTTAATAAAAAGAAAATAATTATTTCTGCTGCAATGATAAAACCAATAAGAGCATATGAAACCCACTTGATTATTCCGAGTTTACTATTCATAATATAAAAATAATTATCGTAAATTTTATCTAAAAGGGTCAATGACCTATTATCGGTAATATTTTTCAATGTGAATATTAATTTAGGGAAAAATCTTTTATATATTTTTAAATGAGCCAAAAAGACTTCGTTGAATTTTTTAATTTCAGGATCGTTCGTAGTAAATTTTTCAAAAAAACCAATATCAAGTTTTTTAATAAAATCTTCATCAAAACTGTTTTTTGCCAAAAATATACTTGAGACTACTTCAATAACCTTTTGGGAATATTTAATATTTTTTTCAAATTTATTAATATTAACCCCGTGTTTGATTTTATATATATTTAATTTAGGTAAATTATTTAATAAAGACGCCAAATACATTGTTGAGTTTTTTAATGCCGAGTTTAATGTTTGAAATTCATATACAAGTTCGACTTTTATATCTATAAGTTTCTTATAATCTAAAAACTCTTTATAAACATATCCGTAATTTTCTTTAAAATATTTATTTTGGATAAGTGCATCGATACTTCTGTTCAGTTTATCAATTGATTCAATAAGCAAGTCATTATTACGATACATATATAAACTTGTAATTAATACATTATAATTAAGTAAAAGCTCATTATTTTTTATTTTATTAAATGATTTTTGGATTTTGTTGTTTTGAATATAATACGATCTCGTATAATTATTAAATTCAAAAATAAATAATATTAAAATTATACCGACAATGAATATCCATGCCGATTTCATTTTCAAAATACTCTTGGTATTCATTCTTTTCTCATTATTTTAATTTTTGGAATTTTACCTGTTAATGTTTTTAAAAAAGCCACAATGGCTTTTGCGTCTTCTTTATTTATTTTAAAACCAAGATTATTATAAGCCATTTTTTCAACAGCTTTTTCAAGCGTTTTTGCACTTCCGTCATGAAAATAAGGAGCGGTCAGTTCCACGTTTCTAAGAGTGGGTACCTTATATATACATTTATCAAATTTTGCATGAGATATTTCGTATCTGTCTCCTATACACTCTTTAATTGGGAAAATTGTCCCCATTTTCTGGAATGAGTTGCCACCTACATTTACTCCGTTATGACACGTAACACATCCATATTTTTTAAACAACACATACCCTTTCTCCTCTAATGGAGTGAGTTTTATTTTTCCTTTTAAATACAAATCAAATTTACTATTAGGAGTTATCAATGTTTTTTCAAACTCAGCTATCGCATCAACTACCATGTCATAAGTTATTTTATTTGTATGATAAACTTTTTTAAATAAATTTTTATAAAACCTGTTTTGATTTAATCTTTTTTCAACTATTTTTTCATTTACATTCATTTCTACCGAATTATGCACCGGCCCATTAATTTGCTCTTTTAAATCTTTTGCGCGTCCGTTCCAAAACTGTCTAAAATTAAATACGGCATTTAAAACCGTCGGCGACTGTATCCTGCCCTTTTTACCTGAGACACCTATTGAGACTTTCCTGCTGTCCGCCCAACCCTCGGCCGGATTATGACAACTGGCGCAACTAACGGTTTTATCTTTAGACAATATAGTGTCAAAAAATAAAAACTTTCCAAGTTCCGCCTTTTGCTTATTGTATTTTATATATTCTGGGATAGGTTCTATAAGGTTTTGCGCATGTAAAAACAAAACAAATAAAATAAATAGTGTTAAAACTCGCATTTAAAAAACCTTTTAACCATATCCTCTCTTTTAATATGTTTTACATTTTACACGTTTTAATTTTTCTTCAAAATCAACTTTAACAAAAGGTAATTCAGCAAATGACGCTATCGTTCCTTTTCTTATATTTTCATACGGATGAGTGTAAATATTCATTCCGAGTTTATAAAATGAGCATCTAACCGGCGTTGCAACGCTGTATGTAGTAATTATACCACTTTCATTCAATATATTTGATATATCAGTAAAATACTCAAACGTCCATAGCTCCTGATTCACTTTGGGTGAGAAGGCATCTTGATATACAATATGAATATTAGAAAGACGTTTTATATATTCTCTTGCGTCGCCCACAAACACTTCTATTTCTATATCATCGGATTTATAATATAAATTTTCACTAATTTCATTGATTATGTTCAACAGAGTTTTAAATTCGTCCGGATATTTAAAACTTTTAAGAGATTTTAATAAATCAGCATCAAGCTCAGGAGAAAATATTTTAAGTTTTACATTTTCCGGTTTGTGAAGTATTGCCGTCAACGTGTTATATCCAAGACCAAAACATATATCCAATATTCTAATTTCCCCTCCGTAAAAATCAAACTGCTCAGCTGCTTTAAAACCGGGAAGTACGTGTTTATACAAACTCTCGGTATAAGCACCTTCGCTTGAATGGTAACATTCGTCGTATTTTTCACTTTTCAATGTAAAAGAGCCGTCTTTTGTAAGAATCTCTTTCATATCTCTCCGTTATTAAACATTCTTTGTATTTCAATCAACATTCTTGCAACTTTTATATCTCAATCATTCTCAACAACTTCTACAAATGCGTTAAAAAGAGTAATAACGTCACTATCGGCTTTTCTTAAATGTTTAGAAATATCATAAGCGATCACCCATAATAATTTTACTGCAATTGTAGGTTTTTCATCCATCATATTAATAAAATCATTATGGGATATTTGTAAAATTTCACAGTCACTTTTAGCTTTAATAGTAGATGTTACAAGCCCTCTGTCTATTAAATTAACTTCTCCAAAAAACTCATCACCGCCTGCTTTAATATCCGTTACAATATAATCATCTTTATATATTGTTTCTTTAATCACCGAAACTTCACCATCTACAAGTAAAAAAGCGGTATCGGAATACTCACCTTCTTTCACAATAAAAGTGTCTTTTGCTATATGCTTTTCTTCAAAATAAGGCAATATTTCTTCAACTTCCTGATCATTTAACGCCTTGAATATAGAATGTTTCATAATATCTCCTCAATCATTAATTGAACACTTCTGCCGTAGTAACTGTTTTCATTAATACTAAATTTAAAATATAAACTATCTTTAAACTCACCTTCAAACCTGAAAATCACCGCAGGTAAAACAATATCGTCTTGGGAAAGAATTAACTTAAAATGATTTTCTTTTAAATTCTGGACATGCTCTATTTTAGCGTTTGCTATGAATTTAGGTTTGGGATTTCCTTCACCAAAAGGCTCAAACTCCTGGAGTATATCTAAAAGCTCAATATCTATCTCCTTAAAAGGCAGCTCACCCAATACATAATCCTCTATAAAAAAATCGTCTTTCGAATATTTGGAAATTTTATTATTGAGAACTTTTTTTAATTCTTCAAAATTTTCCTCTTTTAAAGAAAGCCCGCATGCCATTTTATGCCCGCCGAATCCTTCTAAAAGTTCTTTACATTCATTAACCAAAGAAAAAATATCGATATTACCAAGGCTCCTGCCACTTCCCTTTAAAATTCCGTTATTTTCACAAAAAACAATTGCCGGTTTTTTATATTTATGTACAAGCCTGCTCGCAATTATTCCGACAACACCTTCGTGAAAATCGCCTTTTACAATGATAAAATCATCCGTAATTTCTTCAATAGATTCAACTGCCTCTTTTTCCGTCTCTTTTCTTAAATTATTAAGTCCATCAAGTTCCATCAATAAATCAAAAGCTTTTTGTTCGTTTTTACTGATTAAAAACTCATAAGCCACACCTGCATGAAACATTCTTCCGGCTGCATTCAATCTCGGTGCTATCTGAAAAGCAATATCTTCGGCTTTGAAATCTTTATTAAAAAATCTTTTTAAAGCTTTTGAAAACGGCTTTACAGCTTTATTCAAGCGTTTAAGTCCCATATTTACAAGAGTTCTATTCATATGCGTAAGCGGCATAACATCCGCAATAATCGCTATTGCCAAAATGTCGGTAAATTCTCTCAAATCTATCTTTAATTTCATTTCTGATTTTATAGCCGCACACAGATACCATGCAACCTCGGCACCGCATATCTCTTTAAAAGGAAAATCGGGTGATGTTTTGGGATTAATAATTGCATACGCATCCGGAAGTTTAAATCTTTCTTCATTTTCCATATTACATTTTACTTTGTCCATTATTAAAGGCGTATGGTGGTCTGTTATAATTAAATCAACCCTTTTTTGCTTACATATTTCCGCCGCTTCAAAACTCGTAATACCGTTATCTACGGTAATAATCAAATCCGCTTCAATTCTTTCAAGAAGTCCAGGAGTCAAACCGTATCCGTCTTTGAACCTGTCTGGTATTACGACTTCTATATCAAATTTTATTTTTTCAAAAAAAAGTTTCATTATAGCACTACTGCTAACACCGTCAACATCATAATCACCGACAACAACTATTTTTTCTTTATTTTTAATTGCGTTAACTACTCTTTTTGAAGCTTTTTTTATATCGCTCAGTAGTAAAAAATGAGGAAGATTGGAAGAGCTCAGCTCTTCAATACGGTTGGATAAAATTTCTCTGATTTTTGCTTTTGTAAGCATAAATCAACAGCTTCTTTGGCATTTATAGGCATTTTCTACAAATGACATTATCACCTTATTAGGAGATTTCAATTTATTCGTAAACTCAGGATGGAACTGAACTGCCACAAACCAAGGGTGATCTTTTAACTCAACAGCTTCTACAAGTCCTTCAACACTTTTTCCGCTGACTATCATACCTTTTTCTTTAAGAGCATCTTCATAAGCTCCGTTAACTTCATATCTGTGTCTATGTCTTTCAATTACTTTATCTGACTTATAAGCATCATACAGTTTTGTTCCTTTTTTAACAAAACATTCATACCCTCCGAGTCTCATAGTACCGCCAAGAGGTGACTTATGAGTTCTTAGCTGTTTTTGACCGCTTGCATCTATAAATTCGTCAATCAGATATACTACTGGTTCCGGGGTATCAGGGTCAAATTCTTGAGAATTCGCATATTCAAGTCCAAGTACGTTTCTTGCAAATTCTATAACCGCCAGCTGCATACCAAGACAGATACCAAGATAAGGTATTTTATTTTCACGAGCGTATTTAATGGCTTTTAATTTACCTTCTACTCCTCTTTCACCAAATCCTCCGGCAACCAATATACCGCTAACTTCATTAAAAATCTCATCCAATTTTTCATCATCTGCTTTTTCAAGATCTTCACTATCAATCCACTCTATATCTACTTTCATATCCAAATGAGCGCCGCTATGAATTAGAGCTTCTATGAGCGATTTATATGATTCTTTAAGCTGAAGATATTTACCCACAAAAGCTATTTTTACACTTTTTTGAGGAGAAATTATTTTTTTAACAATAAAATTCCATTCGGTCATGTCAGGGTGAAGATCCCCTAAATCAAGCTGTTTTGCAATAGGTACTAAAATATCTTGATTTAAAAAGTTTAAAGGCACTTGATAAACGGTTGGAGCGTCCACGGCTTCAATTACCGCGTCTCTTTCTATATCACAGCTGTCAGCAAGTTTTTCTTTTAATGCTTTAGGAAGAGGTTTTTCGGTTCTACAAACAAGCATATGAGGTGTTATACCTATACGTCTTAATTCTTGTACACTATGTTGTGTCGGCTTTGTCTTAAGCTCTCCCGCCGCTTTAATATACGGAATAAGCGTTACGTGTACAAACATTGCGTTTGTTTTTCCGACTTCATGCTTAAGCTGTCTTACCGCTTCTAAAAAAGGAAGCCCCTCTATATCCCCTACAGTTCCTCCAAGTTCTACAACCACAATGTCAACGTCTTTAGCAACTTCTTTGATTCTTCTTTTTATTTCATCGGTAATATGCGGGATTATTTGAACTGTTTTTCCTAAATAATCTCCTCTTCTTTCTTTTTCTATAACACTTAAATATATCTGACCTGTTGTGAAGTTATTTTTTTTACCAAGATTCGTATTTAAAAATCTCTCATAATTACCAATATCAAGATCTGTTTCGGCTCCATCTTCCGTAACAAACACCTCTCCGTGTTCAAAAGGCGACATTGTTCCAGGATCCACGTTAATATAAGGATCTATTTTTACCATTGAAACTTTAAATCCGCTGTGTTGTAATAATGTAGCTATCGATGCAGAAGTAATACCCTTACCAAGAGAGCTTAAAACTCCACCCGTTACAAAAATATATTTGCTCATTTAGCACCTTTTTAATTGAAATTATATCAAAAAGGACATATAGAATTAAACGTTAAAACCCGTTGAAATTCCAATAATTTTTTAAATTTAAATTACAGTTTTAATCACAATGTTATAACAATTTTTTAATTTTCAGTATTTTTTGCTATAATTCCATTCACAAAAAAAACGAAAGGTGGTGAGAGCAGTGCCAGGAATCGTAGTACATCAAGGCGAAGATTTCGAATCTGCTTACAGAAAGTTCAAAAGACAGGTTGATCGTAACCTGATCGTAGTAGAACTTAGAAAAAGAAGATTCTACGAGCCGCCGAGCGAAAGACGTAAAAAAGAAAAAATCGCGACTCGTAAAAAAATCCTTAGAAAACTTTGGATGCTTAGAAGATACGAAAGCAGATTATAATTTCTGCTTTCTTTCTTTTTTATCACTTTATAGTGTCTGTCACTATTTATAATTATAATAACACTCAGCATATTAAAATATTAATACTCATTAATGACATTTGTCAAAATCCACCCTCGGAATAATTTTTATATCTTTATAGTTTAAAAACATTCCTTTTTTATACATCTCAACCGCGGCTCTTGCAATCATAGCGGCATTGTCGGAAGTAAATTTCATTTCAGGATATAAAAGTTTAAAGCCGAATTTTTGTGAGAGTTTTTCAAACTCTTCCCTTAATTTAAGATTGGCGCTCGCCCCGCCCACGATTGCAAAATTTTCAGGTTTATGTTTTTTAATTGCTCTTTTACACATAAACGTAAGGTGTTCTATGGCTTTATTCTGAAAAGATGCGGCTATATCTTCGGGCTTATATTTCCCGCTTTCAATCGCAAGTCTTACGGCGTTTTTAATCCCGGAATAGCTAAACGCTATTTCCGGAGAATTTCTAAGCGGTAGGGGAAGAGGTACAATATCACTTCCTTTTTTAGCCAAATTTTCTATAACCGGACCTCCGGGATATCCGAGCCCAAGCATTTTAGCCACTTTATCAAAACTTTCTCCAAAACTGTCATCCATTGTAGTTGCGATTTCACATACACTCTCAATACCGTTAAAGTTGAGTATTTTTGTATGTCCTCCGCTCACAAGCAATACCATCATCGGTTTAATTTCTTCTTTTTCGATAAAAAGAGAATAAATATGTCCCACAAGATGATTAACTCCGATAAGAGGAATATTAAGTGCTATACTGAGAGCCTTGGCCATCATTACACCCTCTTGCAACGTCACGGAAAGACCGGGTGCGTTCGTAACGGCAACCGCTTTTAGATTTGGAAAATACTCTTTTGTTTCTTCCAAAATCTTAGGAAGCGCTTTTGCGTGCAGTCTGCTTGCAAGTTCAGGAACAACACCTCCATAAACGGAATGCTCAATTTCCTGGGATATTTTTTTGTGAAATAGAAGCTTTTTGCTATCAATTTCCATTACCGCCAAAGATGTATCGTCGCAACTACTCTCTATTGATAAAATCATAAATACCCTTTCCTAAGATTCTGAAAGAAAGTAACAAAAAGAGTATAAATGAAGAATAAAAAATACATATTAGTTATTGCTTTTAAATTATCAATTCTCAATTCTCCACTCTCCATTCTCAATTTGTTTTAACCGAATTTTAACATTTTTGTACTAAACTTTGTATAATTTAATATTAGTATGTCAATAAAGGAGCTCAAAATGAAAATTTTATTAATTGAAGACGATGAAAAAATCGCAAAAAACATAGAAAAAGTTTTCAGACAAATTGGTTACAGAATAGATATTGCAAAAGACGGTGAAGAAGGCCTATATATGGCTCAAAACAATAATTACGACGTTTTAATCGTAGATTGGATGCTTCCTAAAATAAGCGGTATTGATTTACTTAAAAAACTAAAAAAAGAAAAAAATACTCCGGCACTCATTTTAACAGCAAAAAGTGATATTGAGGATAAAGTTGAAGGATTAAACGTTGCGGATGATTATCTTACAAAACCGTTTGAGTTTGAAGAATTAATAGCAAGGGTAAAAGCTTTATACAGAAGAAGCAACAATTTAAATGACAACATTATCAGAGTTGCGGATTTAGAACTTAACCCGGAAACGAAAGAAGTAAGAAGAGCCGGAAAACTTATAGAACTTACAGCAAAACAGTTCGAGCTTCTAAAATATTTAATGATAAACAAAAACAAAATAGTAAACACAGATATGATTCAAAGTAATCTTTGGGAAATGGACGATGAAATAAATTCAAACGTAATAAACGTGTATATTTCTCATTTAAGAAAAAAAATAGATAAAGATTTTGACAAAAAACTAATTAAAACGTACAGAGGAATGGGATTCAAACTTAGCGATGAATAATCTAAGGAATACCCTTTTTATTCAGTTTGCCATAGTTGTATTTCTAATTATTGCTATATTTGAAGGAGCTTTGATATTTTTTTTGATAAGCTCTTTCAATATGCATCTAAAAGACAAACTTGTAATAATAGCTACTGAAATATCCAATGAAAAGCTTAATAAAAACACTCTTTTAAAACTACAACACAAATATAAAGTATACCCTCTTTTTATTAGAATTATTGACAAAAAAAATCCTTTCATCACGCAAAAAAACAAAAAAAACATTGAAGGTTTTATTACTAAAAAAATAGACATGTCCACAGGGAAAGAAACCCTGCTTATATACAATTATGTCAAAAACGGAAAAATTATACAGGTTTCCACGGTTATATCCGGCAATGACGATAAAATACAAATTGTAAAAACAATCTCTTTAGCGGTGTCTCTGTTTATTTATCTCATAGTACTTTTAATAGGTTATAAATTTATAGATAAAGTAGCAAACAATATCGACGCATCTTTTAGAAGACTAAAGATTTTCAATTCAAATGTTTCTCATGAACTTAAAACACCTCTTACTATCATGAAAGGTGAAATCGAAGTAGCTTTAATGAGTAACGAATGCAATGAAGACCTTTTAAAATCACTTTTAAACGAAATAAATTATATCAACGAAATAACAGACAAACTTCTGTTTCTTACAAAAAAAGATTCCCTTAATAAACAAAATTTCGAAGAAATAGATTTGGAAGACATAATCTTAGAACTGTTTGAAAAATATTCTAAAAAAATCTCAATCAACCTTGACATTGAAGATGAAGAATACACACTAAAAGGCGATAAAACCCTTTTGATGATTGCTATTTCCAACCTTATTGAAAACTCTATAAAATACGGAGCTTCGAAAATAGATATTATTCTTAAAAAAGAAAAAAACAAAATAGTATTAATTTTAAAAGATAACGGAATAGGAATACCTAAAGAAAAACTTCCGTTTATTTTTGACGAATTTTACAGGGTGGACGAGAGCAGAAACAAAAAGGTAAAAGGTTTCGGATTAGGTCTTTCAATCGTCAAATCCATTATAACTCTTCACAACGGTAAAATAAAACTAAATAGTGACGGTAACAGCGGAGTGGAAGCAATTATCGAATTTTTCTACCAAAAATAAATCACGACTCCCAGCCAAACAACACCGCTAAAAGTCAAAGAAAGCATAACCGCCGCAGCCGCCGCATCTTTTGCATATTTGGCAAGCTCGTTATATTCACTCGTAACCATATCCACAACTCTTTCGATTGCTGAATTGAGAAGCTCAACAATAAGAGGCACGAGCATACTCGCTATTAAAAAAATCTTTGCCCACACGGGATACGGCAAAACTAAAGCCGTAATGCTTAATATTACAAAAAACATCACTTCAAGCCTAAAAGATTTCTCTTTTTGAAAAACCTCTTTAAGCCCCGCTCTTGCATATGCGAAATTCTTAAAAAACTGATAATCCGGTTTCATTTCTTAATCCTGCATTTATAAAAAATATCCATCTTAGGATTATACACTTTTGTTTTTACATCCACAAGCCCGAGCAGTGTACTGAAAAGATTATCCTGCGTATAAGCGTTTTTGGAGAGTTTTTCCACGCAGCTTATATTGATATCGAAATTATCACCAAACCATGCAACGCTTGCAGGATGTTTTTGAACATCGGGAGCTATGAAATAAGGAAGGCCGTGCAGATATATGCCGTTTTCTCCCAGACTCTCCCCGTGATCAGCCATATAATACATGGCAACCCTATAATTTTTTTGATTTTTTTTCAAAAACTCAATCACTTCGCTTAAGAATTTATCCGTATACGCAATGGTATTGTCGTATGCGTTTACAACTTCCTGACGTTTACACTCCTGAAGCTGGTTACTTTTACATACGGGTTTGTATTTTTCGTACTCTTTCGGATATCTTTTATAATATGCCGGTCCGTGTGAACCTTTTTGATGTAAAACAATAAAAATAGGCTTAGAATTATTATGCTCATCCACCCATTTTTGCAGGTTGTACAAAAGCACCTCATCATGGCACTCAAAACCGTTACAGTACGGCTTTATGTGCGCATGCGTAAAATCTTCGTAATTTTTAATTCTGACCGCCACACCCTTGGAATCGGAATTGTTCTCCCTCCAGAGCACATTCACACCCGCTCTGTTTATTACATCGATTACGGAATCGGTATTTTTGGCTTTTTTATCCGAATAATCGCTTCTGTTATACGGTGAAAACATACACGGAATACTAACCGCCGTCTCGGTTCCGCATGAATGCACATCAGGGAAATTAATAAGTTTTTTTATTTTTTCAAGATTTTCATTCGTATCTCTTTCATAACCGTTTAGTGAAAAATGATCATATCTCGCAGCTTCACCCAATACAAATATCACAAGTTTGGGCTTACCTTTTTCTTCAACTTTAGCGTCAAGTCCAATATGTTTAAATTTCATAGGTTTTGTTAAATATTTTTCGTTTACATATTTACCTAAAGAATAGATATAAAAAGTCGGATTGGTATACATTCTTAAAGTTTTGTGCATTCTAAAAAAGCTCACCCAGTATTTTGAAAATATCACATATAGCAAAGGTACCAAAATAATATTAATAGCGAGCAGTTTAAGCCTTGAGAGGAGCTCTTTTTTTAAAGAGTTTTTAACTATCTTAACCTTATATACAAACAACGACGGTAAAACTCCTAAAAAAAAGAGATACAAAAACAGTTTGACACTCAAAAGATCATATACTTCCTTACTGTCCGTTTCAAAAATATTCTGAATCATATTGTCATTGATTATAGTTCCGTATACAGCCATATAATACGCTGCTGCGGATGAGGTTAGAAACAGTATTATAAGCAAAGGCTTTATAATAAACCTGTTTGAAATTATCAATAAAAGTGTGGAAATCACCACAAACAGTAAAACACCAAGACCGATAATAAAAAACGGATTATGAAAAGCCTCGTAAGACTTCTTAAAAAACACAAAATTATCAAACAGTACAAAAAACAGTGAACTTATTACAATCAACTGTGTCTGTGTAAGCTTAATATCAAACTTAAACTTCATTCAAAACCTTTAATTTATCCAAAATCTGCTTATCTTCGGGATGTTTTTTTAACAAGCCAAGTAAAATTTCTTTGGCTTTTGATTTATCTTTTTGCATATACGCATTTGCAAGATATATATTTCCAAGATAGTTTTTCGGTGAAAGTTTAACAATTTTTTTTGCGGTATCAAGCAGGTTTTCATAATCTTTTTTAAAATTATATATTCTCGCCATTATCAAAAGAGCTTCTTTGCTTTTTTTATTGCATTCATACGCTTCTTTTGCGGCGTTTAAACTTTTATCGATCTGTTTTTCCAGAGCGTATTTGTTTGCAAGATTTATAAGTTTTTTATAGTTTTTTTCTTTTTTATATTCGATAATCTGTGGTTTTTTATTTAAATCATATGCATTTACGTACGTAATGGTTAATATTGTATAAATTAAAATGTATCTGATTTTCATTTTTTTTCCTTTTTTAAGATTATAAGTAAGTGTTGTTAAAAATAAGTTAACTTTTTTTTGTATAATTACAAAGAAATTAGGTTGTAGAGGCGATATAAGCAAAAATTATATCTCCTCTGCAACCTCCAATAGGAGGTGAGTTATGTTTATCTTTACAGACAAACTCCAACAGACTGAAAAAATAAACATCAACAATGACAAACAGATTATTTTTTCTACTGTTAATAATAAAGATATCATAAATTGGCTAAAAAAACATTCTTTTCCTGAAAGTTTCATTGAAGACATTCAAAGCGAAGATCAGTCCATTACCTACGAAGAAGCTGATGAATTTAAATTTTTAGTATTAAAATACATTAAATTTGATGAAGAAGAAAACCTTTTATATGATGACTCTAACGTAGTATTTATTATTACAGAAAACAAACTCTTTATTTTGGCGGAAGAAAGAGATATTATTGTCGAACTTGCAAAAAAGTTCGCAAAAAGACGCCATAAATATAAAAATTTCGAATATCTTTTATATCAAATAGCGGATATTTTAATAGATAACACTATATTAATTATAGATGTTATCGATGAAGCTTTGGAAAATTTGGAAGATTCCATTTTTCACGAAGACATTGAAGAAGACGAACTCCAAAAAGACATCTACTATGCCAGACGTACACTCAACAGAATTACAAAAGTCTCAATCCACGAAAAAGACGTACTTAACAGAATGTATCACAGATTCGATAATGAAGTAAAGGAAAACCTAAAATACGAATTCATTGACTTAAACGAACACCTTAAATACTTAATCAACGAATCCAAAACATTGCTTGACAGAACAGGATACCTCCTAAACCTTCATATGGGTATTCTTTCAACCAAAATGAATAAAGCAATGCAGCGCCTTGCGGCAATCTCACTTATTTTCTTACCGTTAACATTCGTCGTTGGAAACTACGGTATGAACTTTGAATATATGCCTGAACTTCACTGGAAATACGGCTATTTAATGACATGGATTATAAACCTTACAATTGCAGGAAGCATCTACTGGTGGCTTAAAAAGAAAAAGTGGATTTAATTATTTATACTTTCTTCCTGAATTCTTAATTTTGCGAATGTTTGGGAAATTGGAACAAATTCGTTTTTAATAATATCAATCACTTCTTTTTTTGCAATTAAAAGCACTTCATCACCTTCTTTTATAGAAGTAATTACGGAATTATGAAGCCATCTTCCGTTTCTGAATACATATAAAATTTCAGCGCCCCTGTATTTTTTAAACATCTCCCCATCACTTAGTTTTACTTCTTTTGTAAACGTTCCGAAAAACACATATTTATTTTCTCCAATTTCAACAGCTTCACCGTTTTCAAGCAGCGCTATAATATCGTCCCTTTGTATAACGGCTTTTTTTAAATTCAAAATCTTAGAATGACATATCAATATATCCCTAACCCTATCCATCTGATATGAAATCGAATACTCTTTATTTAACAGCTGTGCCTCGTAAAGAGAAATATATTTAGGTTTAATCACCCTTACTAATATGTTATGAACAATGTAAGCGCTTAACACACCAAGAGTGGTAGGAGCCAATAAAGAGTAACCTCCAGTCATTTCCACAACCATTACGATAGTCGCAAGAGGTGTTCTCGCAGCGGCACCAAATACCGCCGCCATTGCAATAACCACAAAAGCCGCCACAGGAGCGTGTAAGGACGAACCTAAAAACGCCCCAAGCATTGCACCTATAAAAAGTGAAGGAGCAAAAACCCCGCCGCTGCCCCCACTTCCAACCGTAAAAGAAAATGCAAAAATTTTTGCAATCATTAAAAATATAACAAACATCCCTATCATATTACCGTTTATACTTTCTTGTATAAACCCGTATCCACCTCCCAAAACTTCAGGAAAATAAATCGCTATAATCCCTACGACAAAAGCACCTATTGCAGGTTTGAAATGCGGTTTTACGGGTAGTGACCTGAAAAAATCCCTAATACCGTAAAAAATATTCGGAAGCACAAGAGCAATCATACCGCTCATAATTCCCAAAAATACAATCTCAAGATATGTTTTAAGGTCTGTAATATTTATTTCAGGTACATAAAATATAGGTTCCCATCCAAATAAAAACCCTGTAATCATATATGCAATTAAAGGACCGAAAAGCAGATATATAAGTTCTCTTGTTTCAAATTCGTTATCAGCATATAAAACTTCAATTGCAAAAATAGACGTACCAAGGGGTGCTTTAAATACCGCACTAAGTCCACTGGCCATTCCTATTAACACATATATCTGCCTTCTTTTCCATCCAACTTTTCTTAAATCGGAATACCATGACCCCACACCTGCACTAAATAACGCAGTAGGTCCTTCACGCCCGGCACTTCCTCCAGTACCGATTGTTATTGCGGATGCTAAAATTTTTACAGGAACAACAATCCACCTTATATATCCTCCCTGTCTGTGAAACGCACGAATTACCGTATCGGTTCCATGTCCTTCGGCTTCCGGTGCAAACGTATAAACCAAAAATCCACTTATGAGCCCTCCACTTACTATTACAGCTATCAACATCAAATTATTAAATTCACCGCTGTGCTGATAACTTTCAAGAAGTTTTAACGTATCCTGAGGAAGATATCCAACTAAATATTCAAGAGAGAATTTACTTATAAAATGCAATAGTACAATAAATATCTGTGCACAAACAGATCCTATAATTCCAATAATAAATGTATCCAATATTAATGCATAATCTTTTTTAATTGTTTGTCCTTTAATTTGCATTTAATTTATTATAAAACGAAAATGCAAAAAAGTAAACAAACATAAATTAATTTAATAATAAATTCTGCTGAATAACCGAAATATAACAAACGTGCCAGACACCATCTACATTAAAAGAAAAGCAAAAGGAGATTAAACTCCCGCTTCTTCTCTTCTTTGTAGATACTCCCAATAAGCATCCACATTTTTTTGCCACTCTTCAATAATCCATTTATTTTCTGGTTTAAATAAATGACTAAATCTTCCTTGTCTTCCAAGATATTCTTCAATTGGAATTTTGTTTTTAGGTCTGTATGTAATTGTAAGTTTGTGTCCATCTTCAATCTCATATAGAGGAAACGCACATGTTTCAACTGCAAGATCAGCAATTTCTACAGTTTCTTCAGGTTTAAATTTCCACTCAGTCGTACATGGGCTAAGTGCGTTAATAAATGTAGGACCTACTGTTGATATAGCTTTAGCCGCTTTAGTTGCCAAATCTTTCCAGTGTTTTGTACCAGGAATAGCAGTTGCAACGTAAGGACAACCGTGAGCAGCCATAATCATAGTTAAATCTTTTTTCTTTTGTTTTTCACCATAACTTACTCTACCTCTTGGTGTTGTAGATGTATGCGCACCTATTGGAGTCGCACTACTTCTCTGTCCACCTGTGTTTGCGTAGTTTTCATTGTCAAGACAAACATAAAGAAAATCATGTCCTCTCTCAACCGCACCGCTGAGTGATTGGAATCCGATATCATAAGTACCACCGTCACCACCGAATGCAACGAATTTTACTTTTCTATCATCATTATAAAGTTTATCTTTTCTGCTAAGAGCACTGTACATTGCTTCCGCACCCGCAATAGCAGCTGCTGCGTTTTCAAATCCGATATGAATCCAAGAAACGTCCCATGATGTATATGGATAAATTGAAGTACACACTTCAAGACACCCTGTAGCAGTTGATATAACTAAATCATCATCAGTAGCGTTTACTACTTCTCTAACTATCATACTATGAGCACATCCCGGACATAATCTATGACCACCTTGAAATCTATCAGGAGTACATGCGAATTCTTTTAAATTACCTATATTTTTCATAAAAAACTCCTTAATTAAATGATAACTTAGGACCTCTAAGGTTTACAAAACCTTGTAAGTCAGTTACTCTTTTTCCAGCTTCTGCGTTTTTGTTTGTTTCTTTAATAACTTCTAAGAAATGCTCAACAGTTGTATCTCTTCCACCTAAACCATAAATATAGTTTGTCATGATTGCACTTTGTCCGTTAGCCGCAAGTGCACCTGCAACTTCATTATACAGCGCACCTGTAGTACCCATAGGAGCACTTCTGTCAAGCGCTGCAACAGCTTTAACGTTTGCAAGTTTTTTAGCTATTTCATTATAAGGGAACGGTCTGAATACTCTTGGCATAAGTAAACCGACTTTAATACCTTCTTTTCTTGCTTCGTCAACAGCAAGCATTGCAGTTTCATATCCACTACCCATAATAACCAATGCGATATCAGCATCATCAAGTCTATAATCTTCAACAAGGTTGTATTTTCTTCCGCTTACCTTTTCAAATTCAGCGAAAACTTCTTCAATTACAGGGAATGAATCCATTAATGCTTTATGCTGATTAGCTTTATGTTCGAAATGCCACTCTTCTTCTGTCTGTGCACCGTAAGTTACAGGATTTTTAGTGTCAAGCATTGGGTTTAACGCTTTATATTCCCCGATAAATTTTTGTGCATCTTCATCTTGAAGAGGTTCAACAACCTGCGCAGTATGTGAAACTAAAAATCCGTCCTGGTTAGTTGTTACAGGAAGTCTAACTCTTTCGTCTTCAGCAATTTTGAATGCGCAAAGTGTCATATCGTACGCTTCTTGAGGATTGTTTGCGATTAGATGTATCCATCCCGCATCTCTTCCTAAGTATAAATCACTATGATCACCGTGAATGTTAAGAGGAGACGCTAACGCTCTGTTTACTACAGTCATAACAATAGGAAGTCTCATACCGCTTGCCTGATATAAAACCTCTACCATTAGTGCATAACCCTGAGAAGAAGTCGCAGTTGCAACTCTACCACCAGCAGCAGCAGCACCAACACACGCACTCATTGCAGAGTGTTCTGATTCAACCATTACAAATTCACCGTCCACATATCCGTCAGCTAAAAATTGAGAATAGTTTTGAACGATAGGAGTTGATGGCGTAATAGGATAAGCAGCAACAACGTCAACCTCAGCTTGTCTTAAGGCGTGAGCCGCCGCCATATTTCCGTCCCATACTTCCTTTGATTTTAATTCATATTTTTGTGCCATTATTAATCCTTTTATTTATCTTCTTTTTTAGGCCACTGATTTAAAGCCTCTTCATTATCAATTTGTTCTGGGAACATTAATAAAGATTTAATCGGTGTAGGACATACTTCCACGCATACACCGCATCCTTTACATAAATTATAATTTATTCCCACAATTTTAGCCTGCTTTTTACCTCTTTTATTTACTACTTCTTCTACTTCAAAGCAGCTATCAGGACATGCAACCCAACAAAAATCACAGTCAATACACAATTCTCTATTATAAACAGGTTTTTCAACTCTCCAATCCGCAACTTTATAGTTATATGAATGGAATTTACTTCTTTTTTTTGCTTCCGGATCTTCAAATGATGGTAAAACCGCACCAAATTGAATTTTATCCCAAGTCGTTAACATTTCTTTAGGTGTTGCCATAATTTCTCCTTAATTTACTTCTTCGTAAGCTCTTTTAATAGCTCTTAAGTTACCGTCAATAATTTTTTGCGGGAATTTTGAAAGAATATCTTCGATTGAAACTAAGAAATCTTCAAAAGGTAATATTTGTGAAACTTTTATAAATGCTCCAAGCATTGGTGTATTTGGAATTGCTCTTCCGATTTCCTCTTGAGAAATTTTAATTGCGTCAATAACGTATAATTTTTTCCCGTCAAGATGTTTTGCAATTTTTACAAGCTCATCTTTTGGTAAATGTGTAGTAACTATAAATATAGTGTCTTCAGTTGTGTTATCAACTATTTCTTCCTGATACACTAAAGAAGGGTCGATTACCAATACATAATCCGGACTCATCCATTTAGAGTGATCTAAAATAGGCTCATCAGCAATCTTATCATATGCTGTCATAGGTGCCCCTCTTTTTTCTGCACCGTAAACCGAATAAGCTTGAACGAACTTTCCAGTTCTTGCCATAACATCAGCAAGTGCTTTAGCACCTGTTACTGCCCCTTGTCCTGCGCGAGAGTGCCATCTAATTTGTAACATATTTATCCTTTTTTTGTCATATTTTATCGAAATTTTACTTAAAGTAATATTAATATAGCATAAATTTCGTCCGAAATTATTTCAATTTATTTTATTTGTAACTTTTTCTTATAAATGTTACTTTTAGTAATAAAAAGATGTATAATAATGATTCGGATGCAAAAACATAAAAGGTTGCATATGAATATTTTAATCGCTGGTGCCGGAAAAGTCGGCTATAATATAGCAAAAGCGCTATCCAATAAACACAACGTAGTTATAATAGATAAAAATGAAAAAGCGCTTGAAATGTTAAAAGAAACATTAGACGTTTTAACAATATGTGCGGATCTTAGAGATTCAAGAGCCTATATGGGTCTTGAAGAAAAATTCGATTTTTTTATTGCAGTAACCAATAATGATGAAATCAATCTAATCTCAACTATAGTCACTGAAAACATACTTGATATAGAAAACACCATAGTCAGACTTACAAACACTTCATATATTTCCACTAATTTCCAGAAATTAAATATTAATAGGCTCATTTTTCCATATAAATTATCTGCTACTGCTGTTGCGAAACTTATAGAGTTTCCAAAAGCAAACAACATTAAAGAATTTCCGTTTAACGATTTTATTTTAGTTTCTCTAAACGTAAAAAATCCTGAAATTGACAAAGTATCAGCTATTAATTCTGAAAACGTTATTGTAATAGGTGCGCAGAGGGGAGAAGATTTTATTTTTTTAAACGAAGATGATTTTATAGAAGAAGACGATCTTCTTTATATTTTCGGTGAAAAAGAAAAACTAAAAGAAATTATTAATAAATTAGACACAGTTTCTCCCGAACATATTCAAAATGTACTTATTTACGGAGCAAACCCTTTAGGAATCGAAATAGCTAAAATACTCATATCATTCAACCTAAACGTAAAGCTGCTCGAAAAAGATGAAGAACAAGCAACAAAAGCAGCAGAACTCTTAGGTGAAGACGCTATGGTTATAAACTCTTCATACGAAGATGAAGAAATGATAATAAACGAAGGTTTACACTATTCAGATATTGCAATCGCAGCTTCACTTAAAGACGAAAGCAACATTATAAAATCGCTTCAGGCAAAAAAACTCGGGATTAAAAAAATAATCACAATAAACAACAACCTAAACTACTATTCTCTAATGCACTCATTAAAACTTTCCACTATCAGAGGACCTAAAATTGCGGCATATTATGAAATTCTTGAAGAAATAGATTCAAGATTGCTTATATATGAAAGATTTTTCTTAGGAGCCAAAGGAAAAATTTTTATAAAACAGATCTTTCAACCTAAAAAAGTTTCTCCGCCGAAAGAAAATTCAAAAACAATAATAGTCAGAAACGATCAAATAATAGAATTAAAAGACAAAACAGAATTGCAGCCAAACGATATTGTTTTGGAATTTAATTTCTCAGGGAATAGAAAATGGATAGAAGCACTGTAAAAAACATACTTAAATTCCTTTCACTTGTGGGATTGATGACGGAGTTTTTCTTTTTAATACCGATAATTACGGGAGTAATATATAAAGAAAACGTTACATCTTTTATTATTTATTCAGCAGTTGCGACAACCATATTTTTTTTAATTCTTTTTTGGCTTAAAAACCACGATATGAAAATGAAAATAAAAGATGCCATTTTAAGCGTAAACCTTGTATGGATAATGTTGGGAGTCCTTGGTGCCATTCCTTTAATGCTCGAAACAAATGTTACATTCATTGACGGTTTTTTCGAAGCGGCAAGCGGTTTTACAACGACGGGTGCGACAATTTATTCGGATATAACCGATCTTCCAAAAAATATACTGATGTTAAGAAGCACCATGCACTGGATAGGCGGTATGGGAATAATCGTTTTAGGAGTGGGTCTTCTTTCATTAATCAACCCGACAGGTTCTCTTGCACTTTTTAAAGGAGAATCAACCGGAATTACGCCAGATAAAGTAACACCGAAAATTAAACATACCGCTCTTAAGCTTTGGGGTGTTTATTTTACTATTACCGTTATCGACGCAATTATGCTTAAATTTGAAGGAATGAGCATATTTGATGCTATAAACCATGCATTCGCAACTATTTCTACAGGAGGGTTTTCAACAAGAAGCGAATCTTTGGGATTCTGGTCTAATAATCCATGGATTTTATGGACTACAACACTTTTTATGTTTATATCAGGAATTAACTTTATAGCCCACATTAAGTTTTTAAAAAAAGACTACAGCGGATATAAAAGTGAAGAAGTAATTTGGTATACGTTAATTTTTATTATACTTGCAATAGGTGTAAGTCTTGTACATTATATTAATTCTAATGATTCGCTATTTTATGCTTTAACTCATGGATTCTTTACTATAAGCTCAATCCTTACAACCACAGGATTTGCAACTGTAGATTATTCCCAGTGGGGACAAACGGCAATAGCTTTAATTTTCATAGCTATGCTTGTCGGAGGGAACGCAGGAAGTACAGCCGGTGGAATTAAAGTAATAAGATTTGTTGTTATGTTTAAAAACCTCAACTATCAAATTAAAAAAATTCTTTTCCCAAATGCAATTATTTCTGTAAAAGTAGATAAAAAGACTATACCTCAGCCTATTATCAACAACGTAAGCGCTTTTATATTCCTATATATTTTAACGGTTACATCAATAGCCCTATACCTTTTTGCCAACGGCTATGATACATTGACATCCCTCAGTGCCTCAATAGCTTGTGTAGGAAACATCGGTCCCGGATTCGGACACGTAGGGCCTGTGGATAATTTTGCATTTTTTACGCAGCCTCAAAAACTCATTCTTGCAATAGGCATGATTATAGGAAGACTTGAGTTTTTTACGGTCCTTATTCTTTTAAGCAGGGATTTTTGGAAGAAGTTTTAAAAAACCAAGCTTAACTGGTATATTGGTATATTTATGTATTGGTTATTATGTTTAATAAAAATTGTTGAGGTTAATTGAGTCCTCTGAAAAATATTGTTTTGAGAAAACATCTAAAGCGTAACGGTCGAAATTTCTGTGATATTTCAGAAATTACTCTTTCTTAATAATTTTTTATTATATATTCAACCGCTTCCAAAACATTTTCTTTTATAATTTCCGCACATTTTTTCATATTATGCAGATCCTCATATTCCCATTTTACGCCTATATAATTAACGCCAGCTTCTTTGGCGCTTACCATATCAAGACATGTATCGCCTATCATCCATGTTGCATTTTTAATAGCATTCATTAAATGTACGGCTTTAAGTATTGGTTCGGGATGAGGTTTCGGATTATTCACGTGTTCCCTGCCAATCAACACTTCGAAATACTTCATTATTCCGAAATGTTCCAAAAGCTCTTTTGAATATTCACCGGTTTTTGTAGTGACTATTCCGAGTCTTGCGAATTTAGAGGCTTCTATTACGGCCTCTTTTGCATTAGGGAGTAGAACAGTTTTCTGTTTTGAGATTTTGCGATAATGCTGTTTGTATGTATCTACATAATCCCATACTTTTTCTTTTTCTACTCCGAGTTTTGAAAACATCACATCAAGCGGCAGACCTATGAGTTTTTTGACTTCTTCTGGCGGTGGCGGAGTTTTATTAAAAGACCTAAATGAAACTTCAAACCCTTCAAGTATCGCTTCCGTGGAATCTATAAGTGTTCCGTCAAGATCAAACAAAATTACTCTCACACCATTTCCTTACTTCGTTTTTAATTTCAAATACATCATCAATACCGTTAATATTTACATTTTCAAATTTTTGAACAGCTTTTAAAATTATTCCGCTTATATCTATAAAAGAAATTCTTTCTTCCAAAAATTTTTCAATGGCAAACTCATTGGCTGTATTTACCACAACCCCTAAATCAGGCTTGATTAAAAGCAGATCTTTTATTTCCCATACCGGATATTTTTCAACTTCTATTTTTCTAAACTCAAGCCCTCCTACTTCCAAAAGATTTACGGGACTGAGTATTTCATCATTCACCTCATCCAATACGGCAAAAGCTATAGGAAGTTTCATATCGGTTTTTGAAATATGAGCCGTTGTAGAGCCGTCTTGCCACTCCACAAGTGCGTGTATAATTGATTTGGTTTCGATAAAAGCGTCTATTTTATCGGTATCAAAAAGCCATTTGGCTTCAAGAAGCTCAAATAGTTTGTTAACCATCGTGGCAGAATCGATTGTAATTTTAACACCCATTGACCAGTTCGGATGCTTAAGTACATCTTTTAAAGTGGCTTTTTTTATATCTTCCAAACTCCAGTCCCTAAGCGCCCCTCCGCTTGCCGTTATGTAAAGTTTTTTCACATTGCATTTTTCACTTTTCACTCTACACTTTTCAATTAATAGATACCAAAGCCCGAAATGTTCGCTGTCAATCGGGGTTATTTTGGAAGTGTCTATGAATTTCCCAGCATTAACGAGAGACTCTTTGTTCGCAAGTGCAATTTTTTTACCGCACTCCTGCGCTTTGAGGGTGGGTCTAAGCCCGGCGTCTCCTACAAGAGCGTTTACTATAAGATCACTTTTAGATTTTTCTATCATATCAAGCACGGCTTCCTCGCCGTATTTAACATTTGGAAAATCAATTTTTTCGGCAGTTTTCAGATCTTTTACAACGACATATTTGGGCTTAAACTCTTTAATCTGGGCGTTTAAAACTTCATAATTATTCCCTGCAACCAGTCCTTCAATTTCAATATCGTATCTTCTTGCAATTTCTAACGTATTAACACCGATACTTCCCGTTGAACCTAAAACGACCAATTATACCCCCATAAGTACAAACATCACAGGCGCAGCAAACAGATATCCGTCTATCCTATCAAGAACTCCTCCGTGTCCCGGAAGTATGTTTCCGCTGTCTTTAACACCCGCTCTTCTTTTTAAATAACTTTCAAAAAGATCACCGAACACACTTGAAACACTTACAAGTAAAGCGATTAAAAAAGAATTCCAAAAATTCATAAAATATAGCCCAACAAATGCTCCTATAATCGTAGCACCCGCAACTCCTCCTATAACACCTTCCCATGATTTATTCGGAGACGTTTTACAAAATCCCTGCGCAATAAATTTTCTTGCAAAATTTTTTCCGACAAAATACGCCAAAGAATCGGTAAGAGCCACTATTACGATAAGCCAAGCTATAATACCCATCCCTTGCTTAACATATAACGCATATAAAATCATTACCGGAACCAAAGGATAAATAACCGGCGAAATAATATTTAAATCTTTTTGATAATATGCGATATATGAAGCACTTACAATCACACCGAATATTAAAGCGGTAAAAGGATTTATAATTAATGAGAGTACAACACTTGCAATTGCAATATAAAATATCTCTTTATCTTCCGTTTTAAAAAGTTTTTCGGCTTCCATATATCCTACAACAGCAATAGCTCCTATTAAAAGCCCCGTTAAAAATCTATTATCAATTATACCTACAAGCAATAATACGGCTATTAATACAACCGAAGTTATAATACGTTCTTTCATTAAATTCCTTTTTTCTAATTATACTATATTAAAGTTTTGAAGTGGAAAAGTAGCTAAGGTGTAAAGAGGGCAATATCTTCACAACTTAGCCACTTAATAACTTATCTGTTTATTATGCTCTTAAATCAAGATGTTTGCTTTCTCTTTCTATCTCTTCTTTCGAATCGTCTTCAGCTAAAATTTTTTCAGCTTCTTCGACAGGACGGACCTCTTTTACTTTGAGTTCTTTTTCTTCATTGATTATTTTTTGTGTTTCTTTACTTATTTGTTCTCTCGCCACATTATCTGCCGCCATTGCAGAGGCTACGTGCATGTTTTGATTTATAAGTGTTACTTGTCCAATTAAACTCATAGTTTCACCTTTATTGTACTGTATTTTCCATACTCTACATTAGCGCCCTCTTTTACCTTCACAAACTTTCTTTTAGTATAATCGACCTCTCCTTCATTTTTTTTAGAAAACGCTACTGCAAGTCTGGCAGCCTCTTCTATTACGCTTTGCGGGATTGAAAGTTTGTTGTTTTTGATTATTACGTGAGAGCCCGGATAGTTTTTAATATGCAGCCACATGTCGTTTGCATTTGCACTTTTTAAAAGTTTGATGTTTCCTTTTTCGTTTTTGCCCACAAGTATTTTGTAATCGTCTATAAAAAACTCGGCCACGTTTTCATCAACGCTTTTTTCTTTTTTAGGCGGCTTGTAGTAATTCAGGCTTCCCAAATCCTCCGTTTTTTCGATCAGTCTTTTGTAATTTTCCAAAAACTCGAGCTGAGAGTTTAAGTGTCCCTTTTCGATATGCAGGTTTTCGGCTTTTCTTTTGGCTTTTTTTGCAAGATTGTAAAAGTAATTTCCCACTTCGTTTACGTTTTTAAGTTCAGGCAGGGGAATTGTAATTTCATTGCCTTCGAAATCATATGTTTTAAGCTCTTTGCTGTAAGGCTTTATCTGATAAAGATTCGCCATTGCGATATCGGCGTATTTTTTATAAAGTTCGGCTTTTTGTAAAAGTTTTTCTTCATCGTCGAGTTTTGAGAGTTTTTTTTGAATTTCTTTTATTTTTTTGTTGATTCTGTTTATTATCGCTTCTTTTTTCTGTCTTAGGCGGTTTTGGTATTTTTTATTGAAAAGTTCTTTTGTATAACGTTCAAGATCTTCAATTTCAAACTCTTTTTCTTTTATCTCAAAAGGCGGCAATTCCTCGAGCTTCACCCCGGGTTTTACGACCCTTGAAGATTGGCTTTCGCTTATATGTCTTAAAGACTCTATTATGGTGTCGTTTTCATCAAGGATAATGGCGTTTGTATACCTGCCCGTAAATTCAAACCTTATTTTTACCGTCTCTTCTTTATAACGGTTTTGGTTTTTGGCGGTAATCGTTAGAATTCTCTCTTTCGCCTCAACGTCTACAAGCTCTGCTTTTGTAAACTTCTTTTCGAGTACGATATCAAAAGGCGCCTGAAACTTGCGTGAAAGAGGATAGTCGATATTGATATAGATATCTCCACTGCCTTTTGTCAGGTCGAAATAGTACCTGTCTTTGTCAAACTGCATTAATATCAGGTTTTCATCAACCCTTAGCGCCCTTTTTATATATTTATGATTTTTTAAATTTCGGGCAATCTTTTTTAAAACAAACGCTTTCAATCTTTACCTTTTTATTTTAATACTATCCACAATTTACCATCAAATATCAACTATTTACTATCTTCAATTCACCATCTACAATCAATCATTTACCATACTTACCCGCACCTGAAGCCATATTTGGCGAGTTCTATGAATTTTCTGACTTTTCTTTTGTCTTTTTTACCCGGACTGCTTTCAACCCCGCTGCTTACATCCACACCGTAAAAACCGTATCTTCCGACTTCAAATACGTTTTCAGGTGAGAGTCCGCCTGCAAGGATAATATCGGAATTATCCCTCCCATCAAACCATTCAAGCGCCACTCTTTTACCGCTGCCTCCGTATTCGGGAACGTAAGCGTCTACTATTTTATATTCATCCGCAAACTTTTCGATATCGTGTTTTTCTTTTGCGCGTATCACTTTTATGTGTCTGCATGTAAGCTCTTTATAAAACCCCTCGTCCGCTTCGAAATGGATCTGCGCAAGGTCGGCTTTCGTATAAGCCATCACCTCGTTTACGTATTTGGCGTCCACATTTACAAAAAGCACCGTTTTAGTTACAAACGGCGGGAGTTTTTCGATTATGGATTTAATCTCTTCAGGTTTAATAAAACGCGTGGATTTGGGATATGTTACAAACCCGAGCGCGTCCGCCCCCGCATCACACGCCACTTTAGCGTCTTCATAGTTTGTAATTCCACAGATTTTAACTTTCAATTTTTTTCCTTGAATTTTTTTTCTACATCATTTACATTAATCCACCAGTCTTTATTCAATGCGCTTTTAAATTTTTTATTTACAAAATATCCGGTAATTTTTAATTTATTTCCCTCTTTTATGTAAGATGTAAATGTTACGTGTTTGTTCCACGTATCAACAGTTTCACCATTTGAATCATATATATGTACTTTATTTTTAGTAATAAACACGGTCGGTTTAAAAAACTTTAAACATTTTGAAGTTTTTTTCCGTTTTTCTAAACTTACTTTTGCAATAGTAAGATTCAATTCACGTATCTTGTTTTGTAAATATTTATATTTCGTTTGCAGTTGAGAAATTTCCCAATAAAAGCTCTTTGGAATTATCATTATTTTTTACTTTATCTTTTGCAAAAGCAACTTTGTCCAATTTAGTTTTGATATTATCGACTTCTTTTTGTAATTTTTCTATTTTTTCATTTAATGAATCAATTTCAAGCCTAAATTCGTCTTTATATACGACGTTTTCTTTAAGAGAATTAACTTGTGTTTTTAGATCTGTTATTTCTTCTTTTGTTGATTTGCAGCCAGCTAAAAATAACATAAAAATAAACATCAATAAAAAATTTTTCATATTTTGCCTTTTAAACCCTCAAACTGTTTATGACCTTCGAATAATCGTCACTTCCGAACACATAACTTCCCGCAACTAAAATATCAGCCCCCGCTTCTTTAAGCAAAGGAGCGTTTTTATCATTCACCCCACCGTCTATTTCGATTAAAAGCGAAGGATTTTTTTTCTCAGCCAATTCTCTTAATTCTTTCGTTTTATCAAGTACGCTCGGGATAAACTTTTGCCCGCCGAATCCAGGGTTTACACTCATCAAAAGCACCATATCCACATCCGCAACAATATATTCAAGAAGACTCACCGGAGTCGCAGGATTAAGTACAACCGCCGGTCTTATACCTTCGTTTCTTATTTTTTGAATCACCCTGTTTATATGTTTTTCCTCTTCTATATGAAATGAAATAAATTCAGGTTTTAAATCTTTATAAAGATCTATAAAAAACGGAATATCTTCCACCATAAAATGTATATCAAGAGGCTTTGTAGCCGCTTTTGCCACTGCTTTTACTATCATTGGCCCCATTGTCATATTAGGCACAAAATGCCCATCCATTACGTCCACATGGATCAAATCCGCACCCGCGTCACACACGGCCTTTACATCCTCAGCCAAATTACCGAAATCAGCACTTAAAATACTCGGAGCTATTTTCATTTCTTTCCTTTTACCTGGTTTCTTCCGCTGTTTTTAGCTTCATACAATGCTTCATCAACTTTTTTTAATACAACTTCAGGATTATCGCCTTTTTTAAATTCGCTTACACCAAGACTAATAGTAATGTTTAATCCGTCAAAATCTGTTTGCTCTATAATTTTTCTTAATTTTTCAGCAATTTTGTATGCAATCTCATAAGGAGCCTGAGGCAGAATAATAACAAATTCTTCCCCTCCCCATCTACCAAAATAATCACTACTTCTAATATTTTTTTGAATTATTCTCGCCAAACTCGCCAGTACCAGATCACCTTTTTCATGACCGTAGTTGTCATTTATATTTTTAAAATGGTCAATATCGAAAAATATAAGACTCCCGTCAGTCTCTTTTATTTTTTTATTTAAAATTTTTTCTATTGTCCCTCTATTATATATTTGGGTCAAAGCGTCAAATTCAGATTTTTCTTTATATACTTTTGCTTTTATAAAAATAAATATTGTAATTAAAATAAGTGTGAAAATTATAAAATAAAACCACCCGCTAAATTTATCTTCTTTTATGTAAATTTTTTCTCCGATATATTGGGAAATAATTTTATTTTTTTCAAACACAGATATTTTATCGATTGCTTTATCTATTTTTTGTTTTACATCTATTAAATCTTTTCTAAGCATTACCTGAAGTTTAAATGTAAATGGCGTTTTGAAAAATATTCTCATACTTCCGATATTGTTTTGATTCATCAGCCATACAATAGTCGGCAGCACATCCACAACACACTGGGCTTTTTTATTTTTAACCAGTTCAAAGGCGTCAATAACACTTTTTGCAGGAACATAATTTAAATAAGGATAATGCTGTTTCATCATTTTATGAGCTGTATAATGATATCCTACAGCTAAAGACTGAATATCGTCTATACTTTTTATATCCAGGTCATTTCTACAGGCAATAGCCAATGGAAACTCAACATAAGGTTTTGAAAAAATCGCATATTTTTTACGATCTGGTGTACTTGATGTATTAGGTGTGATATCATATTTTTTTTCTTTTATACCATTCAAAATTTTAATCCATATTGGTTCAGAAACTATTTCATAATCAAGTTCCGCTTTTTTTGCAATAAGTTTCCAAAAATCAATACCTATACCTTTTAATTCTCCATGAACTTCCAAGTCAAAAGGCGGCCAGTAAGGTGTTACGGCAACTTTTAATTTTTTAGCTACTACCTCTTTAAACATATCATCATATATAGAAGAGATATTAACTTTTCTTTTTAAATAATAACCTGTAAGTATTAATGAAGAATTTGTTTTCGCTTTTGGAAAATAAGCACTTAAAAAAGAAGCTGCATCTTTATATTTATTCAAAAAATCTTTATAAGCCACTAAATAAAATTTATTAAATTCTATACCAAAATTATCCAAATCATATAAAAACGCATCTTTAATATATACTTTTTTATTTAAAACAATTGCATCAATTTTATTTTGTTTAAAATCTTCTATACTCGAATCAATATATTTCACATCCCCTATAACATTAAACATTATTTTAACAGGTAGATTAGCATTTCCTATTACTTTAATGTCTTTTAAGTTTTTATGGGTATAAATATACGTTTTTAAATGCCCTATACCTGCAATTACACTTAAATTATTTTCAACTATTAAAGGCAATTTATCATAACTTAATATAAAAAAGCCTTCTTTATTCAGATACTTAAATTCTTTTTTAATAAAAGGCTTCGGTAATTCTATTTTAAAGTTTTTATCAACATACACATTTACATTCATATCGGCAAATAAAAAAACACTCAAAAATAAAAATATAAACCTCATAAATCTCCTTAACAATATCTTTTAGTTAAACAGCTATAATTTTCTATTCTTCTATCTCTGAAAAAAGGCCATATTTTTCTGACTTCAGCTGCTTTTTTTAGGTTTATTTCAGCTTCAATTATCTCTTCATCCGTTCCAGCTTTATATATCTCTTCACCCTGGGGACCGTAAATAAAACTGTTTCCCCAAAACTCGATTCCTCCAAGCACCCCGCTTTGGTCTTTTTCTTTCCCTACACGGTTTACGGCAATCACATACACGCCGTTTGCAACCGCATGCCCTCTTTGAACGCTTAACCACGCGTTTAGCATTTTTGATTTTTCTTCAGGGGTGTTTTCCTTTTCGCAAAGCTCATCCACCCTGTCTTCCGGACACATAAGCCATCCTATAGCTGTAGGATAAATTAACACTTCAGCACCCTTTAGAGCCATAATCCTCGCCGCTTCCGGATACCACTGATCCCAGCAAACAAGTACTCCGAGCCTTCCTACACTCGTATCTATAGGTTCTATTTCATCACCGGGTGTAAAATAAAACTTCTCATAAAACCCCGGATCGTCAGGTATGTGGTTTTTTCTGTATTTACCTGCGATTTTGCCTTTGTCAAACACAACGGCGGTATTGTAATAAATCCCGTCCATTACTTTTTCAAAAAGGCTTGTAACAAGTACAATCCCTTGCTCTTCGCTTACTTTTCTCCAAAACTCCACATCATCTTCAAAACTTTCCGCATAATCGAAATACTTCGTATCTTCGCTTTTACAGAAATATTCGTTTTGATGTAGTTCTTGTAATATTACAAGTTCACCTTTAGATTTTTTTATCATCCTTAGCGTATGCTCTATTGTTTTTTGTTTAGTGTCTTTATATTCTTGTTGAATTAATGTTATCCTCATTTTATACCTCGAAATCTTTGATCATTTCATTCAATTCAAATATATTTCTTGCCATTGATTCGAATTTATTAATAATTTCCTGTAAAGAACTCATAAGCTCTTTTACCTCATTTTGCGTATTTTCTATATCCACATTCATATTATGCACATTTGACTTAATCAGATTAATAACAGCTGTAATTTCACTTGCGCTTTTTTGCGATTTTTCTGCGAGTTTCCTTACTTCATCCGCAACAACCGCAAAACCTCTTCCGTGTTCACCTGCTCTTGCCGCTTCAATAGCCGCATTAAGAGCTAAAAGGTTTGTCTGATCTGCTATATCCTTAATTATATCGACCATTTTCTCAATTTCATTCATAGATTCACTAAGCTCGTTAGCTCTATTACTGACTTCCATTTGTGAAGGTAAAAATTTAGTTTCATTCCATTCAAGCAGTCTGTTCAATCTGTCCGAAACATCTTCGTAAACCTCTTTTACCAAATCGGATGAATTTCTTAAAGAAATAACCAAATTTGTTAAAGTTTTTTGAATTTCTTTTATTGGTTCTTCAAGTATTTTGAAATCATTACTATCCGAAATTGTAAACTCTGTATTCAATTTATGGTTTGAGATGTTCTCAAGAACTTTTATAAGTTCATTGGCTTCTTTTGCAAAAAAATCTTTTCTGATCTCAGCTTCTTTTCTTCTCTCTTCCACCAGGTTTCTCAGGCTGATATATGTTTTAACAACTTCTCCGTTTTTTACAATAGGTTCCACATATACGTAAACAGGCAGTATTTCACCGCTTTTTGTCATAATTTCGGCAACTCCGATACCGCTTCTTTGTTCTTTATCATATTTTCCCACCAATTTACAAACTTTACATTCGGACGGATTTTTCGGCCATAAAATTTTTGGTGCTTGTGGAATGTCTAAATTTTTTATTTCATCTGCACTAAACCCTGTTAAATGTTCAAACTCTTTATTCCAAACAATCATTTTTCTTTTAGGATCCACCGCGAAAAGAGCCACCGGAAAATTTTGTATAAAATAATTAAATTCATAAGAAATATTTTCTAAATAATTCATTATAAAATCTAATTTTTCTTCTGTCTTTTTACAATTTTCAAGTCCTTTTAAAAAACTTTCATCGATAATTTTTTCTTTTATACTTTCAAGACATTCATCTACTTTTTGATTTATAGTAGACTCTTTTGCACTCTCTTTTTTACCGAAAAACATTCCCATCCTTTTTAATAAATTCCTATTCGTTAATTATAACACAAATGAATAACATAAAACTTAACCCAAAAATTGATATAATTTGAAAAAAAGGAGTGTAATGGCAAATCTGTTAATAATCGGTGCCGGCGGTGTGGGAAGAGTATCCGCGTTTAAAGCCGCACAAAACAGTCAAATATTTGAAAACATCGTACTTGCCAGCCGTACAAAAAATAAATGTGACGAAATCGCAAACGATATTAAAAACAAATTGGGCGTTGAGATAAAAACATATGCACTCGACGCAAACAAAAAAGAAAATGTAGTGGATTTAATCAAAAAAGAAAATATCGACATTATCTGCCATGTGGCGCTTCCTTATCAAAACCTTCCGATTATGCACGCATGTATAGAAACGGGATGTGCGTATCTTGATACCGCTCTTGCCGAAACGGAAGACAATCCCGACACATATTACGATCTGCAATGGGCTCTTGATGAAGATTTCAAAAAAGCACACACAATGGCGCTTTTAGGATGCGGATTTGACCCGGGTGTAACATCCGTAATGGTTAAATACGCGGCGGATTACCTGCTTGACGAGCTTGAAGAGATCGAAATATACGACTGTAACTTCGGAAACCACGGAAGGGCGTTTGCTACCAATTTCGACCCTGAAATCAACCTAAGAGAGCTTAACCTACCTGGTAAATACTGGGAAAACGGTAAATGGAAAACAACCGAGCCTTTTGAAATCCAGGTAAAACACGATTATCCCGAGTGCGGGGATGCTACAAGCATACTCATATGGCACGAAGAGCTCGAAAGCATCGTAAAACATTTCCCTAAACTAAAAAGCGCCAAATTTTACATGTGTTTCAGCGATCAGTACCTTTATCATTTCAATGCCCTTAAAAACGTGGGGATGTTCAGTATCGAACCTATTGAAGTGTGTAAGGGTGTAAAAATCTCCCCTCTTCAGTTTTTAGCAAAAGTACTGCCTGATCCTCAGGAGCTTGTCAAAAACTATAAAGGTCAGACAAACATCGGCGTAATCGCAAAAGGTAAAAAAGACGGTGTAGATAAAAAATTCTATATCTACAACATCTGCAACCACGAAAAAGCGATTGAAGAAACGGGAGCTCACTGTGTAAGTTACACCACAGGAGTACCCGCAATTATCGGATGTAAACTGATGGCCAAAAAGATCTGGTGGGAAGAAGGCGTTAAAAACGTAGAAGAGTTTGATGCAAAACCGTTCTTTGAAGAGATGGAAAAAGACGGTCTTCCTATCAAAGTTATCGAAATTAAGGAGTGATAATGAGCAATCTACTAATCATAGGAGCCGGCGGGGTTAGCCGTGTGGCAACATTCAAAGCGGCAATGAACGACCATATTTTCAAAAAAATTGTCTTAGCTAGTCGTACAAAAAGCAAATGCGACGCAATTGCAAAAGACATTAAAGAGCGTCTCGGGGTGGAGATAGAAACGTATGAAATAGACGCAATGGACGTAGACGCAACCGCTAAACTTATAAGCGATACAAAAAGCGATATCGTTTTAAACGTGGCGCTTCCGTATCAGGATCTGGCTATAATGGATGCGTGTCTTAAAGCCGGGGCGCATTACGTGGATACCGCAAACTACGAACATCCGGATGAGGCGAAATTCGAATACAAAGAGCAGTGGGCCAAACATGAAGACTTTAAAAAAGCGGGACTTATGGCGCTTTTAGGCAGCGGGTTTGATCCTGGGGTTACAAACGTGTTTACGGCGTTTGCCGCACAGGAGCTTTTGGATGAGATCGAATATCTTGATATCTTAGACTGCAACGCTGGAGATCACGGATATCCGTTTGCCACAAACTTCAACCCTGAAATAAACATCCGCGAAATCACCCAAAAAGGCAAATATTACGAAAACGGAAAATGGAAAGAAATCGATCCTATGAGCGTTAAGTTCAAATGGAACTATCCGAAAGTCGGAGAGTACCCGAGCTACTTACTATACCATGAAGAGCTCGAAAGCCTTACAAAAAACTTCCCGAGCATTAAAAGGGCAAGATTTTTTATGACTTTCAGCGACAATTACTTATGGCACTTAAATGCCCTTCAAAACGTCGGAATGACAAGCATCGAACCTATAAAAATCGCGGAAGGGTGCGAAATAAGCCCAATGGAATTTCTGAAAAAAGTACTTCCTGACCCTGCAAGTCTGGGACCTCGCACAAAAGGTCAGACACACATCGGTGTTGTTGCCACAGGATACAAAAACGGGGTAAAAAAAAGATACTACATCTACAACATCTGCGACCATCAGTGCGCATTCAGAGAAGTGGGTGCACAGTGTGTAAGCTATACAACAGGTGTTCCGGCGATGATAGGATGTTTAATGATTGCCACAAAAACATGGTTTGAAGCAGGTGTTAAAAACATGGAAGAATTTCCTGCCCGCCCATTCTTGTACCAACTTAATAAACAAGGCCTGCCTTGGTTTATCGAAGAATTGCCTACTGAAGGACTACCTATAGATAATTAAAGGCTTTTTAGCCTTTCTTACTCAACTTACTTGACAATATGTGTTAAAATTGTTTATAATTACTCCTGTAAAACTTTTAAGGAGGAAAAAATGTTCGTATTAAACAACATCGACAAAGAAAAACTGAAAGAATTCAGTACTATGTCGATTATTACAGGTATCTTAATGGTACTTGCCGGTGCATTGGCAATTATAAATCCATTAGCCGGAAGTGTTGCCTTTGTAGTATTTTTAGGTGCTATGTTCATTTCAAGTAGTATCATACAAGGATACATCACATTTAAAGCACACCAAAAATCTTTAGGTGCATGGTTTAAAGTATTCTTGTTATTTATTACTGGTGTTTTATTATTAATTTGGCCTGGTAGCGGAGTAGCAGCGGTTGCTATTTTATTTGCGGCGTATTTCTTTATGGATGCGTTTGCAAGTTTTGGAATGGCACTTGATTTAAAACCTTTAAAAGGGTGGGGGCTTGCTGCTCTAAACGGACTTTTAAGTTTACTTTTAGGTATCGTTATGATCGTAGGATGGCCTTTTAACGCACCTTTTACAGTGGGAATTATAGTCGGTATCAGTTTCTTAATGGATGGTATCGTATTAATCTATTTAGGATGGTTAGCGAAAAAAGGTGCTCACGATTAATCTTTTTTAGGCCAGAATTTAACAATAGAATAACCCTCGTCTTTATGACGAGGAGCTTTTTCATTCCATTCATATTCTTCAATATAATCATTTAAAACAGTTGCTAAATATTTAAGTCTGTCTTCAGTAGACAAATCTGGCATTTCGTCTTTTAAAAACATATATAAATCTTTATTTTGTTTTTTACATTTTTCATGTAAATTTTTAATATTTTCCACACTTAAATCAAGTTCATCCCCATGATTTACATTTTTCATCACAAGTTCTCCTTTTATTATCCATATTTAATTATTATATATCTTATCCCCTATATCCCTATATCTTTGATAATAATATTTTACAAATTTATCAACATCTGCGTTTTTAGGATAATAATTTTTATCTTTATATATAAATTGATCCAAAAATTCTTTGGCATCTTTCTTTTCGGCATAATGCCCTGCAAGTTTCAGGTATGTTTCTTTATACCACTGTTTCAGTTTTTCGTAATTTGTATAATCATATTCCAGACTTTTACCGTTAAAACTAATTACACCGCTTTCAAAAAGCCCTGTGAGATGAATAAGTCCCTCGATATAATAAGGCAGCACCTCATCAACTTCCATCCACGCTATAAGCCCCACGGCCCTTTTAATCGTATCTTCCAAAACGGCTTCTTTTAAACTTTCCTCTTCATTTTCAAAAAATGCCATAAGTCCGCCTGTTGTCGCTTTAAATTCTTCAACGTTTTTAAACATTCCGGATTTATTCATAACACTCTCGGTATTTTCATCAACCCATAAAATATGTCCGAATTCATGCCCGATTGTGGTAATATCGTAAACTTTTACGAACTTTTCCTTATCTTCAAGGTCACGGTAGAATTTATCCATAAACTCTTTGCCCAAAATCTCATAACTCAGAGCCATTTTAGGTCTGGCTTTTATATCCTCATATACCTTGTCCACAAAAGCGAATATTTTTTTACCCTTAAGCGCACTCACACTCTCGTCGTTAGGCACAACCTGAGCACTGAAAAGGCCGTTAAACTCCGCTCCATAAAACGTAGCCGGTGATGAAATGTACAGCTGTGTTTTTTCTATATTGTTTAAAGCCGTATTTAAGAGGTTTTCGTTTTTGCAGTATGTTTTATACATTTTGACGATATTATCTTTAACTTCGCTTTTAAGATTCGGGTTTTGAATTCTTACATCAAGCTCGAGTGCAACGGCTTTTCTGTATTTGTCTTCATAATATTCAAGCGGATGTCCCACCTGAATAGGGGATTTTATATCCATCCAGAGCTTATCCACTTCCGCCCATTTTTTAATCAGATCATGTCTGTTTTTTTCAAGAAGAGCCATTTTAAGCGCATGGAAATAGAGTATCCACTGAAGTTTGTATTCATCCTCAAGGTTTTCAAGATTTACAATCAGCTCGTCAATCGCCCTTACCGCTTCATTTACTTCTTCTTCGAAAATATCACAGTAACTTTTGGCAATGTAGTTTCCGCTCTCGCCTTTAACCAGTACCGAATAACACCTGTCTCCCGGTTCTCCTTCAGGTGATTTGTCAATAAGACCTTTTTCCAGAAGATAAGCCATAACTTTTGCTTCATCCCCGCCGAATTCTTTACTTAAATCTTCGTTTATCGTATGGATAATATGTTTAGTCCAATGTGGCTGCCATTTGCTAAAAGCAATCCCTATTTTATGAACACCCCTTAAAATTTCCGCATAAAACAGCCCTACAAAAGGAGCAATGTTTTGAATCAGTTCTTCGTGTTCTTTTAGCCAGAAGTTTTTTGTCAGCTCATATAAATCCAGCTGAATTTCTTTAATTTCATCTTCGCTGAAATTTCCTTTTTTAAGCAGATTCAATATACTGTCTTCTCTCAGGTGAAAAAACCTTTTTTTAAGGCTTAAAAGATTCTCTTCGTTTATTTCAAGTCCGAGTTCTCTTAAAATAGCCTCAAAAAGCTGCCTGATATCATCCGGACACTTTTTAAAATATCCGTTTATTTTCTCATCTCTTTTTCTTACCACCTCATAAGCCGCTTCTAAAAACATATAACCTCCTACCAGTCGTTCCATGAATGAACTTTTTTAGCTATCAGCATTCCGTCCATTCTGTTTAGTGCGCTAAATCCGATATCGTACAGTTCATTATCATCCATTTCAACAAGAGAAATCATATATCCGCCGTTTCTGAGCGCTCTGAAAAGCGGTTTGATTTCCCTTTTTTTATCGCATACAATAAAGTAATAAAACCTCTTGGCGTTGAGATCTTCATCCAAAAGATCTACGTTTCTCTCTTCGGAATCGATTAAATCTTTTAACTCTTCGCTTGTTACACCTACGTTGATATTCGGCTCATACCCGATAATTTCATTAATTAATTTTCCGTTTGCCATTTTTAATTCTCCACCCGAATTTTTCATTTTTCACTTATTATATGCTTCCATATGAGAAAAGCTCTCTGAATAAAAACGCTTCCACAACATCGTTTATACTCATCTCAGGCGCCGGAGTCATGAGAGGCTCAGCACCGGCTTCAAGAAAATCGAAAACATACTCTTCTTTAGGCGTTACAAAAAAATGCACCAGTCCTACAAGATCGTCCCTGTTATCCACATAGTCTATTTTTTCTATCGCACCGTTGTTTACAAAAACTTTGGCGAATTTTTCAGCATCTTTACTTCCAACGCAGATATTATCTTTAATGGGAATACCTAAAACAAACATATTTACCCTTTGCCCAAATTTTCCATTTTACATTTTCCATTTTCCATTTGAATCATCCTCTTTCAACTTCACCGAAATAATCGGCGATACCGTATGTAAGGTTTCCGACTTTGCTAAATCCTAACTGCTGCTGAAGCGCTCTTTGAAGATATCCGCTTCTGCTTCCCACGTGACAATAGATAATTATTCTTTTATCTTTATATTTCATCCATTTATCTAAATCATACTGAACCCTGCTTATAGGCAGAAGCTCATCGGTACCTTTTATTCTCATCATCTGATACTCAAATGGCTCTCTGATATCAATCAGCGCGAAATCCACAAGCCCGGCATCTCTTGCTTTAAGCAGTATTTCAAGCTCTTCACCCAAAATCTGCTCTTTTTCCAAAATACTCTCAAGCTCTCCAACGCTTAAACCTTCAATTTCCCTTGCTTCTTTTTTAGGGTGCTCTTTATTATAGTTAGCCGCATATTCAGGAGAACAGAATATCCCACAGTGACATACTCCGTCTTCAGGGATTTCCTTTTCAATAGCAGGCTTGCACGGACAAATCCTGTCATTTCCGTCAAACTGTGGCACAAAACAAGGAACAGTATCTTTTCCCGTGCATTAATTTATTATTAGTAAGTCCTTTTAATACTCTTTCAACAATTTCCTCATCCGGATGGAAAGACCATCCGAACTGTTCAATCACTTTATGAGCAAATTTTTCGGTTTTTACAAATTCCTGCTGAAATTCAGGAGAATTAATATCCACCGTTTTCATTAACCCTCCAGCTCTTTACATTTTTCAGGATTACAGAAAATACCGCAGTGACAGCATCCTTCCGCTACTTCATGATCAATTGCCGGTTTACAAGGGCAAATTCTGTCTTCCTTATCACCCATAGGAATAAAACAAGGACAGTATCTTTTCCCATACATTAATTTATTTCTTGTAAGACCCATTACGATTGCATCGTAAACTTCTTTATCAGGGTTAAAACACCATCCAAACTGATCCACTACTTTTTGTACGAATTTTTTTGTTTTTTCTTCTTCGGCTTTAAATTCTTCAGAATTCATATCAACGTCTGTTCTTTTTGGTGCTAACATATATAACTCCTTTTTTATTTGATTTTATCATATTTCTAAAAAAAGTCAAAAATAAGATAAAAACAATCTATTGATTAAATATTTTACAGTATATGTATATTTTTTAATCAATTTTTTAAGATATTTTTATCCTTTTTAGCTTTATAATTGCACTAAGAAATTACAAAGGAGTTCAAATGAAAAAGATTGAAGCTATCATCAAACCTTTTAAACTCGATGAAGTTAAAGAGGCCTTAATTGAAGCGGATATTACCGGTATTACGGTCAGTGAAGTAAAAGGACACGGTAGACAGCACGGACATACAGAGCTGTACAGAGGTGCGGAATATGTAGTTGATTTTCTGCCAAAAGTAAAACTTGAAATTTTCGTAAACGACGATTTTGTTGAAAAAACCGTAGAGATAATTACAGAACATGCAAAAACAGGGAAAATCGGTGACGGAAAAATATTCATCATGCCTGTGGAAGAGGCAATAAGAATCCGTACAGGCGAAAGGGGAAGAGATGCTGTTTAGAGTTTTATCACTGCTTGGACTGGCAAGCCTTGCGTTTGCGGGTGAACCTAAACTTGACAGCGGTAACACCGCTTGGATGATGGTGGCTACTGCATTCGTAATGCTTATGACACCTGCGGGGCTTGCTCTGTTTTATGCCGGAATGACAAGGGCTAAAAATACGCTTAACACGTATATGATGGTGTTTTCCGCGTTTGCTGTTGCAACTGTCGTATGGGTGTTTTGGGGATATTCGTTAACGTTTAGCGGTAATATTGCCGGAATTATTGGTGATTTAAAAGCCGCTTTTTTAAACGGTATCAGCTATAACGATCTTGAAAGCAGCGGTTACCCTACTTATGTATTTATAGCATTCCAGGGAACATTTGCGGCAATTACGGTTGCGATTGCAAGCGGTTCTATTATTGAGAGGGTTAAATTCTCAACTTGGCTTATATTTGTGGTGTTATGGGTCACATTCGTTTACGCTCCTGTAGCTCATATGGTATGGGGCGGCGGATTTTTAATGGGTGACGGCGCTCTTGATTTTGCCGGAGGTACTGTTGTACATATGAACGGTGGTCTTGCAGGTTTGGTTGCAGCTTTAATGATTGGTAAAAGAAGAGGTTACCCTAAAACTCAGATGATGCCGAGCAGCGTAATCTTAACAGCTCTTGGTGCGGCACTTTTATGGTTCGGATGGTTCGGATTCAACGCAGGTAGTGAATTTGCAGCTGATAACGTGGCTGGAAGCGCGTTTATTATGACAAACTTTGCGGCGGCGGCTGCGGCGGTTACTTGGATTATTCTTGATTACATCAAATTCGGTAAACCTACACTACTCGGTGCCGCTTCAGGTGCGGTTGCAGGTCTTGTGGCTATTACTCCGGCTGCCGGGTTTGTAGGTATAGTTGGGGCTCTTGTAATCGGTATAGGCGGTAGTTTAACAGGATTTTTCGGTGTAACTGTTCTTAAAAAAATGTTTAAATATGATGATTCATTAGATGCATTCGGTATCCACTTCATTGCAGGGCTTTGGGGTGCGATTGCGACAGGATTCTTTGCATTGAAAGATTTGGCATGGGACGGTCCGCTTAAAAACGGAGACAGACTCGGACAAATCTGGGTGCAGATTGAATCCGTACTTGTTACGATTGTATTCGTGGCTATCATGACAGCTATAGTTCTCAAAGTAGCAAGCCTGATTACAGGTGGAGCAAGAGTTGACGAAGAAGCTGAAATCGAAGGACTTGATTCAGCTGAACACGGAGAAAAAGGTTTTAACCTTTAAACCTCTCCGATTTTTTAAACTCTCTTTTATAAAAAGGTAATCCATGAACGAACTACTTGAAATCTACGAAAAAAACAGAGGATTTATTGAAGATTTTTTAAAAGACACTATCCTAAACAACACATCAAATCTTTTAAATGAACAAAACCTGAAAAATCTTTTTAATTATTTCAAATCTCTTGAACTTGTTTATATTGTTGACAATAATACAAAAATACAAATTTCTCCAAACATTTACAGAAACAAAACGGACATAAACGAAAAAAACAAATCACGAAGCTATCTTTTTAGAAAAATAGATATTGAAAAATCTTTAATGAGCCCTCCTTACAAAAGCTCGGCAACGGGCAGTATCTGTATAACACTTGCGATACCACAAAAAGACAAAACACTTTTTTTGGACTTTAACCTTAAAAAACTTCTTGAAAGACTGAAGCTTCTTGAAACACATACGCTTTTTGATTCGATAACCAAACTTTTTTATGCTTTAAGCGGATTTTTTATGATGTTTTTGTCATTTGCGATTTTGATCTACTCCTGTTACGAAATCCTAAAACACGGAGAAATAACAATAATGTCGTTTTTTAAACCTATTATTTACATAACGATAGCAATCGCCATTTTCGACCTTTCCAAAACACTGCTCGAACAGGAGGTGTTTTTTAAAAGCTACAAAAAAGACGAAAATATTGAGAAAAAAACATTCGTAAAATTTATAATCTCGATTCTTATAGCGCTTTCGATTGAAGCGCTGATGCTTGTGTTTAAAATTTCACTAAACAATATATCACTTATGTCAAACGCTTTTTGGCTTTTTGCAGGGATTTCCCTGATGATGGGCACGCTTACGTTTTTTATCAAAAACAGTAAAAAATTTTACGTCTCTCATCAGGAATCAACCCTGTTTAATTGAAAAAAAATATTTCAAATAATTCGTAACTGTTTCGATAGCATATTACAGTCTTTAGCATATTTAGTGTCTGGTACCTTTCATGTTATATCTTTTTACCTTCATTTTCCATTGTAACATTTTCCATTTTCAATTGACTCATTATTCATTTAAACTCTTCTCTTCCTTTTCTCCTACTCTTTTCCTCATCTGTCCCTTCTCTCCACCCTAATGCTTAGTGCCTGACAATTATTGGTTATTGATTAACGGCTATTTCACTGTAATATCTAATCCAAATACTAAATAATAGATATTGAATATATTATGGTGTCTGTCACTATCTAAATGTGGTTGACGATTATTTATTGATCGTAAATTGAAGGAATTGATTTTGATTTACTTTTATCTTTTTATTATCTTTTTATACTTCATTACTTTCTATTATCAAAAATCTCTTTTTCAAATCTTTAATTTTCCATTTTACATTGTCTAATTGTCTATTTTCCATTTAACTAAACTATCATAATTTTGTTATAATTCATACAAAAAGGTGTATATGTTTTTAGCAACTTCCGAATATCTCAAAAAAATCAAAAACATAGCGGATATGTGTAAACAGCTCAAAATAAACGTATATATTTGGGGCGAAAAAGGTGTGGGTAAAACATTTTTGGCAAAATACATCGCTCCAAACGCCGTAATAAATCCCAAAACCGCAACAATAAACCCCGTTATTTTGGAAGATTTTGATAAAAACCCTGTACTTGAATTTAAAAACAATTTCCTTATAGCCACAGGAAGCCAGCCTCTTAATAAAGATATTTTAAAAAAATATTTTACGATGGATATAGAACTTAAACCTTTAAGCGAACATCCTGAAGATATAGAGGATTTTATAGACCTTTTCAAACAGCAGGCCAGGGAAGAGCTTAAAATAAACAAACACATCAACATTGCAAACCCCGATATCAGCGAAAATCTGAATTCACTAAAAAGACAGATTTATTCTATGTTTTTACTGCCTCAGCAAAAACAGGATATTTTCGAAATATTAAAGCATTACTATGAGAATACAAACGAAGACCTTACCTATGAAGAAGAATTGAATAACTTTGAAAAAACACTTTTTAGCGCAATGCGTACAAAATATAAAAGCAAACTTCAAATTGCAAACCATTTGAAAATTAATAGGGTTACCCTTACAAAAAAAATGAAGGCTTTGGATGTTTGAATTCTGGTGTGAATACGATATAAACCCTATCATTATCTTTAATGAAAGAGGACATATAAAATACTGTAACCAGGAAGCTGAAATATTTCTCTCATACGTTAACAAAAAAGAAGTTTATGATTTCGTTATCAATAACGCTCCCGCAAATCCTGGAATGAAAACGGAATTCAAACAGGTTAAATTCAAAGATTTCGAATTTAACGGTTTTTCAATCGGATACAGGGACGATACGAACATAGGTGTGAGGTTTTTCATAAACACCAATACCCATTCAATCGAACTGACCGAACTTGAAGAAATAGACCTTTCCATGCTTATAAATTTTGCAATCGAATACGTAACGCTTAAAAACGACATAGCAATCACAACTATGTTCGACCCTTCCATTCCGACTATTATGGTTCATAAAAAAGCCCTTTTAGATCTTATATTCGATATGCTTGAAAACCAAAAAGAAGCTATAATTTCAACAAAGGTTAACGTTGGTGAATATATCAAGATCAACGACAAAAAATACCAAATTATTGAAATAGGCATTAAAACAAAGCCTGATAAAACCGTCAAATCGCCATATTTTGAAATCTTAAACAAAGAAGACGGATACATAATAAAAATACCAATGATTAAGGAAATAGATGAAAATAGTAATACTTGACACAGAAACAACCGGAAACAAAGAAGAAGACAGAATAATACAGCTAAGCTACCTTGTATTAAACGAAAACCTCGAAATTGAAGAAATTCACGATGAACTCGTAAAACCTCCGCTTCCTATCAGTTTTGAGGCAATGGCAGTTCATCATATTACAAATGAAATGGTGGAAGACAAACCTCTTATTAAACATACGGAGTCTTATAAGAGATTAAAAGAATTAAACTCTCCAGAAAATCTGCTTGTAATACACAACGCAAAGTTTGATCTTGATATGCTGAAAAAAGAAGGATTTAACTCGTTTTTTAAACTCATAGATACATTCAGAGTCCTAAAACACCTCATCCCCGAAGGAAAATTCTCTCTCCAGTACAACAGATACGCACTCGGACTTTACAAAAAAGAAAAAGATATATGTGAAAAGTACAATATCCAGATAAACGCACACGACGCATTGGGTGATGTAATAGTTTTGGGACTTCTTTTCGAATATCTTGTTACAAACTTCGAGAAAAATGTTGAAGAGCTTGTAGAGCTTACTACAAAGCCGGTACTTCACGATAAATTCTACCAGGGTAAATACAAATTTGAAAAAATAAAAGACGTGCTTATTAAAGATCCTGACTATATCGAATATATGTTGAGCCTGACCGACCTCGACCCGGATGTTAAATACTCAATCGAACACCACCTTGAAAATCTTGACGAGCCTATGGAGTTTAGATTCGGTGTTGGTAAATATAAAGGAATGACAATAGAAGACGTGGCGGAAATAGATATGCAGTATCTAAGCTGGGCGTATCATAATATGAAAATGGGTAAATGGATGAGGGAAAAAATCGGAGAGATTTTAAGCCGAAACTAACCTCCGAGGTATTTTTTCTTAATTTCATCACTTGCAAGAAGCGCTTTTGCATCATCTTCCATTACAAGCGATCCGTTTTCCATTACATATGCCCTGTCGGCAATTTTAAGTGCGGCAGCGGCATTTTGCTCAACTAAAAGAATGGTAACATCATCGTTTTTGTTTAAATCTACCAAAATTCCAAACAGATCTTTTACTATAATAGGAGCAAGTCCGAGTGACGGCTCGTCAAGTACCAGCATTTTAGGTTCACTCATCAAAGCTCTTGCAATTGCCAGCATCTGCTGCTCACCACCGCTCAGACTCCCACCGTAGTTATTTCTTTTTTGCTTAAGTCTTGGGAAAAGCCTGAACATCTCCTCTTTTAAGTTTTCATAATTTTCTTCATTTGTATATGCACCTATTTTAAGATTTTCTTCAACTGTAAGGTTAATAAATATTCTTCTTCCCTCGGGCACCAAAGCCATACCGTGTTTAACAATCTTATCTGTTGAAAGTTTGGAAATGTCCCCTTCTACGAATCTGACAGTTCCTTCTTTTTTAACAAGATTGAAAATTGCGCTAAGTGTTGAAGTTTTACCTGCACCGTTCGCACCGATAATTGTAACTATCTCACCTGCTTTTACTTCAAAATCTATTCCTCTTACAGCTTCAATAACTCCATATTTTACTTTTAAATTATTAACCTTCAACATCGATATCTCCTAAATATGCTTTTATTACCGTTTCATCTTTCATCATATCGGCAGGTTTACCCTCGAAAATAGTTTTACCATAATCAAGCACCATTACCCTATCCGCTATTTTTTGAACGAATTTCATATCGTGTTCGATAAAAAGAATCGTTTTTTCTTTTTCACTTCTGAGTCTAAACACCGTATCAGCAAGTTCATCAGTCTCTTTAGGGTTCATTCCGGCTGCAGGCTCGTCCAAAAGAAGTAAATCCGGCTCAGTCGCAAGAGCCCTTGCTATTTCAACTTTTCTTTGATTTCCGTAACTCAAGGCCTTTGCGTTATGATTTGCGTATTTGTCTATTTTTAAAAACTTTAAAATTTCCATTGCAAGTTCTTTGTGAACTTTTTCCTGGGAGAAAAATCTTGGAAGTCTGAAAACAGCTTCAAAAAACGTATATTCAATATGGTTATGAAACCCTATAAGTACGTTTTCAAGTACCGTCATAGAATTAAAAAGCCTGATATTCTGGAATGTTCTGGCAATACCTTTTTCCACGATTTTCACTGGACTTAGTCCCGTAATTTCTTCATCTTTAAAATATACATGCCCGCTTGTTGGCTCAAACGCTCCCGTAATAATATTAAAAAGCGTGGTTTTACCTGCACCGTTAGGTCCTACAAGGGCAAATATCTCACCCTGTTTCACTTCAAAATTAACATCTTTTATCGCAACAACTCCGCCAAACTGCTTGGTTACATTTTTAACTTTTAACATTTTTCTCCTTTAAATACTCTTCGCCTTCTTTTCTCGCCCATTTGATAAACAGTCTCTTACTGTCTAAAATTCCTAACTCTTTTTCATTAATAATATGTTCTTTTAAAGCTTTCGCGCATGCGTATGCATTTGAAAAACCTCTGCCGCCCATACCGTTAATAATATAAAGTCCGTCAATAAAATTTAAAAATTTAGGCATTTCGCCTTTTACTATTTTCGGATTCATACTCAAGCTCTCATTTACATCTATAATTTTACCAACCACAGGAAAATAATCAACACTCGCAGCCCGAAACCCACCTATAATTTTTGATATTTTAAAATTTTGTATATCAACTATTTCTTTAGCCTTTTCAATAAGCTCATACGCTTCCTCTTCATTTTCATGACATTCATAACAGTTTCTTTTATGTGTTGCACCTATTTTTATAATTCCGTCAACTTCAGTCAAAGAGCAGTTTTTATGAAAATGGCAAGGCAAAACTTCTTTTAATTTTCCATTTTGGCTGGTTGGGTAGGTTTTCCATTTTCCATTAATTTCTCCCCTGCCTTCAATCCTCTCACCCCAAATAGGACGAATATTTATATAAGGGATATCTATTATTTCTTTATACCCTGTAGCAAGAATTACGTTTTTGGTTTTATATTCTCCTACGCACCAGTATTCTCCGTCTTTATACAGATTTTTTATCTGGTTTATTTCGTAATCGACTTTTATTTTTTCTTTTACTTCTTCAGGGAAAACCACACCGCCGTCTTTAAAGAAAAAACCGCCGTACTTTTTTTCAAAAGGAAGTCTTATTTCTTTTTCGTATTTTTTAAATTTTTCTATATCCCTCTCGTCTCTTGGCAAAAGAGTCACACCAATTTTATGGGTATCGATACCTACTTTTTCGTAAAACGAAAGAGAATCAACAATTGCATTGTTTATAAATCTTGTATATGCAGTATCAAATCCTACTTTCGGAAATAAAAACGCCCCGGCTGCCGCACTTGCTCCTGAAGTTAAAATCCCATCTTCATCAATTAAAAGCGTATTATATTCTTTAAACTCATAAGCCGCTAAAAGTCCGGCTATACCTCCTCCGATTATAATAAAATCAAAATGTTTCATCAAATGTATTTTCAAGTACTTTTTTATCTATTTTTTTACATTTATCAAATAAAAACTTTTTAAATTCCTCTTTATCTATTTTCACCTGTACATAAATCATTTTTTCATCTTTACTGTACCAACTATCACCTTGAAGCGCATTTAATATTACGAAGTCTTTAATTTCCGAGTCGATATTTTTATCTTCAAGCCCAAGTTTTCTTAAAAACAGTTTAGTTTTACTCTGCAGTTTGGCAACAAGTTCGCTAACACCTAATGAATATGCTTCTTCCTGTTTCAATCTGTTTAATTTATCCGCATGTACTTTACCGACACTTAAAAAAGATGACTGATAACACACCCAAAATGGAGCCGGCAACTGATGAACATAACATTTTGTAAATTCTGTTACTTTAGTAGTAGTGTTTGAAACACTACAGCCTAAAAAAATAAGTGGCGCTAAAAATAGTAATCTCTTCATTTTTTACCTTTTTCAGATATATTCAACTCAAAAAACAATTCCCTGCTTTTACTTCTCTCTTTTGCCAGATATAAATTCTCACCTTCTATAGTAATCTGTCTACCTTTTTTAGAAATATTTACTTCAGGCATTGATAAATTAATATTAATAAGTTTAGCTACCCAAAATATATTGCACAGTTTTTCAATAATGTCTTTTTGAGGTAGCAGACATTTATATTTTTCAATTTCTCTTTTTTTAATTTTCTTTCTTTTATAATATCTTATAATTTTTGACATCAAAAGCCTATCACAATGCCTGAAACCGTAATGAAGAGAGTTTAAAAGAATATAATCCGTATGTTTGTGAGCTTCATAAAAGTCTATAAGCTCACCAGCACGTGATAGTTTAATTGCGTAAGTCAAATGAAGTTTATATTTATCATCAAGTTTAAAATCATCTTTAAGTAAATCAAAAAGTTCAAGTGCAATTTTCGTTTCATATGAAGAAAGTTTCGTATCTATTTGATAAACGTCAATAATTGTTCTAACCGAGGGATTAAAATTTTCGGGAAATTTATGATTATCGTGTCTTAAAAGATCACTTAAAAACACACCTTCCCTTACACCAACCCCACTTGTAATTACCTGCTTGGCTCCTAAAAAATCCAAAAGTTCAGTGAAAATAAGTACACCCGGTCTTATAACATCAAGTCTTTCTGGTTTTACGCCTATTTTTAAAAGTTCGTCGTCTTTCATTTTGACAATTGATTTTAAAAATTTATAATGATCTTTCACATCATATGTAAAGCCGTGAAGAATATCGAGAGGATATTCGATTTTTTTCATAATGACCTGTGAAAGTGCCCTAATCGTACCGCCTATTCCGAATACTTTATTTTGTTTAAACTCACCATCAAGACGCTTTATCTCTTTTTGAATATGCTTTTTAGCACCTTCAATATCGCCTTTATCAAAATAAAGCTCTTTAAGCCTAACAGTACCAAGTTTAAGGGAGATTGTTTTTTCGATGTTTTTTCTTTTGATAAGAGCAAGTTCCGTAGATCCTCCTCCGATATCGATAGTGACGCCGTTTTTTTCATACAGAAGATTTGCTGCCGCAACTCCTCCGAAAAACGCCTCTTTATCACCGTCTATGACTTTTATGTTGATTCCAAGCTCTCTTCTTACCCTGCTTAAAAATTCGCTTCTATTCGGTGCGTCCCTTACAGCTGAAGTAGCGACTGCAAGTATTTTCCTTACTTTCAAAGACTTTGCAATTAAAAGAAATTCCCTAAGGGCGTTAATGGCTCTTTCAATTGCAAAATCCTGAAGGTTCCCACCGTTTTCATAAGCACCTTCACTAATTCTTACTTTACTTTTTTCTTCACGTAAAAGATAAAAACCAAAACGGCTGGTTTTTTTAAATACAGCCATTCTGGCTGAGTTCGAACCTATATCAATTACAGCCGTTATTTTAGCCATTATTCTTCTTCGTCTTTATGTATAAGTTCGGCTTTAAGTCTAAGTTCTTTTGCATTTTCCATATTATCAGGATCAGGTACAATCGCATCTACAGGACATACCTGAACGCATTGAGGCTCTCCTCCGTGTTCAATACATTCCGTACATAAATCCGGATCTATTTCATAAATCGGATCTGCAGGTTCAATTGCTCCGTTAGGGCATTCATCAACACATGCATCGCATGCTATGCATTCTTCATTTATCATAAGTGACATGCTACTCCTTTGGATAACAAAATTTATAGCCTCTTCGGCGAATGGTCTTAATTGTATCAATTTTAAAAACTTTGTCAACCTTTTGACGTATCTGATTTACAGCAACTTCTATAACATTCGGTGTTACGAGCTCCGGCTCCTCCCAAATGGCGTCTAAAAGCTGCTCTTTTGATATGACCTGATTCGGATATCTTGCCAAGTGAGTAAATACTTCAAAGGCTTTACCTTTTAAATACGTTTCTTTACCGTTATAAATGATTTTTTCTTCATCTTTGATGATAATTAAATCTTTAATCTTAATCTGAGACTCTTTACCGCTTCTTAGCGCAACATTGATTCTGGTTATTAATAAATCAAAATTGAGAGGCTTTCTTATAAAATCATCAGCTCCCATTTTTAGAACTTTTATTTCCGTTTCAACTGAATTATCATTTGATATTACGATAATTTTAATTAAAGGATAAATCTCCTTAGCGTAATCAATAAATTTAAATACTTCGCTAAGCCCAAAATCCGCATCAATTATTGCAAGATTATAATGTCTTACATCCAAAAAATACTTACCGTCTCTGACCGTATAAGCAGAATCGCTTTTATACCCTACTTCTTCAAGAGATTTGGTAATCAAATGATTTAAGGTTTCGTCCTTTTCAATTACAAGAAGTCTCACTCTCTCTCCTTTACATTCGTATTCGGCAAGCGGCCGAATACGACCCCAAACCTAATACTCGAAAAATTATATCAAAAATTAATATTTTCTTAAAATCTCCACTCCCACTAAAGCATTTCTTAAAATTTCAGGCTTTTGAATTTTGAGCATGAGGCTTTTCATCTGCGGATATTTAGCCGTTAATTCATACTCTATGGATTCTAAAGCATCTTCGATTAATAAAAACTTTTTTTCTTTCATTAAGTTTTCTATAAGGTTACATACATCTGCGTAATTAATAAATTCGTTTTTGTTTTCGTATTCTATCTCGGCGTTTACTATAACTTTTTGAGTTTTTTCCCTCTCTTCGGGAAGTATTCCGATTATAGCCTCAAACTCCAAATTTTCAATTAATATTTTATAATTATTCTCAATTCTCAATTCTCCATTCTCCATTATTATATTACTCTTTTCTCCTGTCCCGTTAGCAGTCTGTAGATGTTTTCTTTATGTTTATAAAGCACTATAAACCCAATAATTAAAAGCGGAGCGTGTGATTGAATCGAAAGATCAGGATATAAAACATACGTACTCAGTATCCCGACCACAATTGCCGTAAGTGAACTAAGCGATGATATCCTAACAGTTTTAGCCATAATAAACCAAACTACAATCGCCACAAGCACCGCTTTTGGAACAAGCACCAAAAGAACACCGGCAGTTGTCGCCACACCTTTTCCGCCTTCAAGTTTCAAATAAGGTGAAAAACAGTGCCCTATTACCGCAATTACGGCTATCGCCCACTGTGTAGCCTCGCATACCCCGAACGCTTTTGCCGCAAGTATTACAAGCGCACCTTTAAGCGCGTCAAGTAAAAGTGTAATAGCCGCCAGTTTTTTGGCTTTTGCAGGGTCTGTTTGTTTCAAAACCCTAAGCACATTCGTAGCGCCTATATTGCCGCTTCCCTGCTCTTTAATATTAATTCCAGCGAAATATTTTGCTATCAGGTAACCAAACGGGATTCCCCCGACAAGATAAGCTATTAAATACCATATTAACGGTGACATGTTTTTCCTTTTTTGTGAAATTATAATATAATTTTTATAAAGTAATCGCAGTTTATATATGCTCGAAAAGGACATAAATGATAAACGAAATAAAAAACCTTATAAAAAAACATAATATAACAATAGCCGCGCACTACTATGAAAAAGACGAAATATTCGAACTTGCAGATTTAACAGGCGACAGTCTGGAACTTGCCAAAAAAACAAGTTCACTTAAAAACCCGCTAATATTTTGCGGTGTAAAATTTATGGGTGAGAGCGCAAAAATACTAAATCCTGAAATTGACGTATATATGCCGCGCCTTGCGGACTGCTCTATGGCAAGAATGGCTGAGGAGATTAAAGTTCAAAACAACATAGATCTTTTAAAACAAAACAATATAGATTTTCTTCCTATCACATATATCAACTCAACCGCCAAAACAAAAGCCATAGTCGCCCAAAACGGCGGACTTACATGTACAAGCTCAAACGCACAGAAAATCATCGAATGGGCTCTGAAACAAAACAAAAAGATCTTTTTCCTGCCCGATAAAAACCTCGGAAGAAACATTGCAACCAAACTCGGCATAACATCAGCAATAATCGGTGAAGAAAACTGGCAAAACGCCACTATGATATGTTTTGACGGGCACTGCAGCGTTCATCAGCTCTTTATGCCAGAACACGTGGAATTTTACAAAGAGAGATTCCCTGATATCAAAATTGTTGTACACCCGGAATGTTCCCCTGAAGTGGTAAAACTCGCCGACTTTGCGGGAAGCACGTCTCAAATTTTGAATTATGTAAAAGAAAACCCGACAACCCCTATGGCTATCGGGACTGAATTTAATTTCGTAAACAGAATGAAAAACGAAATAAACCCGAATATTTACGTACTCAGCTCAACAAAACCGGAATGTCCTTCAATGAACGAAACGACTCTGGAAGAGCTGTATAAACTATTAAAAGCCATAGATGAAGGAAAAGATTACAATAAAATCGAAGTTGATCCCGAAATTGCTAAAAACGCAAAAATAGCACTTGAGAGAATGATGAAACTCTCTTAAATGGAGAATTGAGAATTGAAAATTGAGAATTTAAAAAATTACAAAATACGAAATTTTCTTTTTTTATTCCTTTCTTTTTTTCATCCTTTGTACCATAATAACAAGGAGAATTTATGCTCATGAAACATCAGATAATCGATTTTTTAAAAAACGCTCTAAACGAAGATATCGGAAGAGGCGATCTTGCAAGAAGACTGATTAACAAAAACGCAAAAGCCTTTATCAGGGCGAAAAGCAGCGGTGTCGTAGCTGGGATTGAGTATATTAAACACTTTTCGGACCTTGCGGATGTAAAATTTGACTTTAACTTCCAAGACGGCGATTTATATAAAGAAGGGGATATTATCCTTGAAATATACGGTAACGCAAAAGATCTGCTCTCAATCGAAAGAACCATGCTCAATATCCTGCAGCACGCAAGTGGAATAGCCAGCAACGCATATGAATTTGTAAAACTGACAGAAGGAAAACTTAAAATTCTCGATACAAGAAAAACAAGACCGGGACTTAGAATTTTTGAAAAATATGCGGCGTTTTGCGGAGGGGTTACCAATCACAGACTCGGACTTGACGACTGTCTGATGCTGAAAGATACGCACCTCGCACTTTTTAACTCAATCGAAGAAGCTGTAAAAATCGCAAGGGAAAACATCCCTTTCACCACAAAAATAGAAATAGAAGCTGAAACCGTACAAATGGCAAAAGACGCCATGAGAGCCGGTGCGGATATCGTAATGTGTGACAATATGAGCTTTGATGAAATCAAAGAGGTGGTGGAATTTAGAAACGAAAACTTTAAAGGAGTATTCCTTGAAGCCAGCGGCAACGTAACGCTTGAGAATATCAAAAACTACGTACAAACCGGAATTGACGCCGTAAGCAGCGGAGCTATAATCCATCAGGCCACTTTCAAAGATTTCTCAATGAAAATGAAATAAGGAGTTAAATATTTTAATAGAAGACAAAATTTTCGAATACGGACACTTTATAGGCATTAAACCCGCCAAAGAGATAATCGAATACATCAGACAAAAACACAACTACGAACTTCAGTATTGGGATTTTATCATCACATACGATGAAATGAACGAAAGGGATCTGGCATACTGCTATAACCCTTATAAAGGCATTGAGAGAATTGACAACATCCCTCAAACTTCCAAAATCAGAATCAAAAACGCCAAAGTTTTTGAGCCTCTCGATATTTACCAAAAATGCGCGGTTTACGCCATGAACGAAGCTCCCGCCACACTTATTACCGGTAGGTTCGGAAGCGGAAAAACCCTGCTTGCAACCGCTACGGCTTTGAGTCTTACCAAAAAGAAAATATTTATTACCAGACCGCCTATAGGAATCAGCAGCGATTATGACATAGGATTTCTTCCCGGAAGCAAAGACGAAAAAATGCTTGAATGGGCGGGAGGTTTCCTGAGTGCCCTTAATTACCTCTACAGAGACCTTAAAGGCCAAAGCTACGACAGCATAAAAAGCCAGCTTTTCTTTGAAAAATTTGAAATAATCCCTCTTAATATGATTCAGGGTGTTTCCATTTTGGAAGACGAAGTTTTAATAGTGGACGAATCGCAGCTTGTAACAAGGGAGTATATGAGTATGATTCTCTCACGTATGAGCGAAGGAAGTAAGCTGTTTTTGCTTGGGGATCTGCACCAGACATATTCAACCATAGACAAACAGGACAGCGGTCTTTTCAGACTCCAGCAGGTATTGCCTCACGTAGCGCTTGCATGGGTGGATCTTAAAAAGATCTACCGTAACAAACTGACTGAAATTGCTATAAAACTGTTAGAATAAATCATGTTTGATATTATTTTCTATATATTTTAAAAAAATAAACAATATAAAAGATACGGCAAACATAATCAAACTCAAATACATAGCCGTATCAATATCTCCGTTAAAAACTGCTGAAAAAATTTCAATTGAAATCGTATTGGTTTTAAATGGAATATTTCCTCCAAGCATCAAACTGATACCTACTTCTCCAAAAATTCTTGAAACACTTAAAATAAAAGAAACTATAAACACTTTTTTCATGCTCGGCATAATAATAAATACAAATGTTTTAAATTTACTTTTACCGGACATATAAGAAGCTTCTATTATGTTTTTAGGATACTGTCTTATTGAAGCTATAAGAGGCTTGATAAATAAAGACACGGAAGCTACAAATCCGGCTAATACCAACCCCCAAAATCCGAATATAATATGAATATTTATTTTGCTTAATATATTGCCAATGTATCCGTTGTCCCTAAAAAGCCAAAGAAGCAAAAACCCTGTAGCTATCGGAGGAAAAAGAAGGGGAAGGTCTATAAACATATAAACTGTTTTTTTGATATAACTGTTTTCTTCCATTAAATAGTATACCAGCATAGTACCAAATATGATCAGCAGTATCACATCGGCACAAAGTAGTTTTAATGTAAGAATTAATGAAAAAACAGCTTCTTTACTCATATGCCGTATCCTTGCAGATATCTTTCAATTTCAGGAGATGTTAAAAACTTTATAAAATCTTCGGCTCCACGGTTTTTATGCAATACACAAAAACCTATCACAATAGGATTGTAATATTCTTGAGGTATCTCCAGGGCGTAATATCTTTTTTTTAATAAAACTTCCTGTGTTTTATTTGCAACCGCACCGTCACATTGTGAGATTTTTAAATAATTTATACCCTGGGGCATTAAAGAAACAACAACCGTTTTAGGATGTAAATGTAAATTTTTAAATGCTTCTGCTGCTGCCTTTCCGTATGTTGTTCCTTTTGGATTAGGCAAAGCAAGTCTTTTTAGATTATTTATTTCATTAACAGATTTAAGCTTTTCTTTTGTAAGTATTACAAGTTTGCCGTATCCGAGTTTTACAAAGTTTTTAAATCCGTTTTTTTGCAGTTTTTCACGATCACCCAATATAACATCCAAATTATTCAGCTTTGCCTGAGCCATTAACACTCCCATAGGACCGTATAATGCTGTTACCTTTATATTATGTGTGGAATTATATTTATTGATCATTTTTACAAAGACGTCTTTGTATCCGCCCGGAATTCCCACATATATTTCACCGAACAGATACATAAAACATAACATTACCAGACTTAAAGCTTTCATATCGCCTCCTTCGTAATATATTTTTTTATATAACGGTGTGTTTTTTATATTTTTCTTATTAAAGGGTTGTAAGCTTTACTTGATACTACGACTTTATCGCCTATTTTTAATTCTTCCGCCTCTTTTTTGGAAATTACAACCTCAACAATCTGATTGGCAATTGAAATAATCGCAATATTTATCACATCAACCCCCACTATATCTATAATTTTGCCTTCAAAAGCGAATTTTGCGGATCCGCTTGTTTTTAACAACAGTTCTTTAGGCGAGGAGAATTTTTCCACTTTTCCGTTGTTTAACACAATCATTTTATTTGCAAGCCTGTATATTTCACTCGGGGAATGAGACACCATTATAGTGGTCAAATCGAATCTGGTATGAAATTCGGCTATGTCGTTTTGAAGTTTTTCACGCATTACCGGATCAAGTGCGGAAAAAGGCTCATCCATAAGCAAAATTTTAGGCTTTCTCATTAAAGCCCTGCAAAGCGCAACCCTTTGTTTCTGTCCTCCGCTTAATGTATTCGGATATCTAACTGCAAGTTCTTCAAGCCCTGCCATTTTCAAAAGTTCAAAGGCAAATTCTTTATCCTTTTTTACATACAAAAGATTTTCAATTACACTCATATTGGGAAACAGGGCAAAATCCTGAAAAACAAACCCCACTTCCCTTTTTTGCGGAGGAAGTTTTATTTTTTTATTCTGCCACACCTCACTTTCTACAGCAATCTCCCCTTCACACTCTTCAAGTCCGGCAATAATTCTGAGAAGAGTTGTTTTTCCGCTTCCGCTTGGACCTGAAATAGCCAAAAAATCATTTTTTTCAATTTCAAAATCACAAGCAAGCTCCATCTCTCCGCTGCTTCCGTGGAGCATTTTTTTTATGTTTATTTTAATCATAAAAACCTCTTTTTCTGTTTTTCGTTAAAAATATAAACAAACAAAAGCACGACAAAACTGATTGCAAGCATAATAAGACTGTAAATATGCGCGCTCTCGTAATCAAGAGTTTCAACATAATCATATATAGCTACACTTGCCACTTCAGTTTTACCCGGAATTGATCCTCCTACCATCAAAACCACACCGAATTCGCCGACCGTATGTGCAAAAGTAATAATTATCGCCGTCATAAGAGAGGTTTTCATATTCGGAAGTATTACTTTAAAGAGCGTGGCAAGTCTTCCTTTACCGCTTAAATAAGACGCTTCGATAATATTTTTGGGAATATTTTCAAAACCGTTTTGCAAAGGCTGTATCATAAAAGGAAAAGAATATATGCTGCTTGCCACAACCAGCCCTTCAAATGTAAAAACAAGCTTCATATTAAACATTTCTTCAAAAAACCTGCCTACAGGTGAACTTTGAGAAAGAAACACAAGCAGATAAAACCCGAGTACAGACGGAGGAAGAACGATAGGAAGAGCGCTTATCGCTTCTAAAACAGGCTTGAATTTAGATTTGGTTGAACTTAAAAACCATGCAAACGGTATTCCTATAATCAATAAAATCGATGTGGTAAAAAACGCCAGCTTAAAAGAAAGCAAAAAAGGAGTAAAATCTATATTCATTCAAAAACCTTTCCTATGGCCACATCGTTTGCTTTAAACATGACAAAAACATTTTTCTCAAAATTATCATATTCACTGAGCATAATACATTCTATTTCAAAACCTTCCACATCAACCGTTATACTTGAGAGTATTTCGCCTTTATTGATTTCAGAAATCTGACCTCTTAATGAATTCTCAAAAGAACATCTTTCCCCCGAAATACTGATCGCAGTCGGTTTTATCAGCAGTTCTGCTTTTTTCCCAGGCTTCAGGTCAATATTCATCTCAAGCATTAAAACATTTACAGTTTGAGAGCCTACTTTGCATTTTATTAAATTCAGCCTCTCAAGCGACTGTATATCTGTAATCTCACCGATAAATTTATTCACAAAAATCCTTTAAAATATATAACCGTATTTTTTAAACACTTCTTTAGCGTCGTCGGAAAAAATATAATTATAAAACTTAACCGTGTCTTTTTTGTTGTTAAGCATTATTATACCCTGATTTATAGGTTTATAAAGAGATTTGGGAACGTCTGCAAAATTTTTGTATTTTTTCATTTTAGGAGAAAAAAGTGAACTCTTTGCAACAATCCCTATATCTGCAGAATTAACAGTATACGGAATAACGGCACTTACAGTTTCGGCAAAAATAAGCCTATTTTTAACATTACCGTATATACCGGCATTCTTCATCGCTTCTACGGCTGCTCTTCCATAAGGCGCCGTTTTAGGATTTGCAATGGCTATAGATTTTGCATTTAACAAAGCTTTTTTGAAATTATCAAGTTTAATATTTTTTATGCTGAAAAGAGCTATTGCCCCTTTTGCATAAATTTTCGGTTTGCTTTTAGCAATTCCTTTTTTATATAAAAACTCGGGATATTTCATATTAGCGGACATAAATACGTCATATTCCGCACCGTGCATAATCTGTGCCGTAAGTTTACCGCTGCTTGCCAGAATAACATTTACCTTTACATCAGGATATTTTTGATTGAATTTTTTAATTATTTCCGGCATTGCATATGTTGTATTTGCAGCAGCAGCCACATAAATTTCAGAAGCATATGAAAACATAAATGAGATAAATATCAGTATCAATTTACGCATTATTTAACCTTTCGTTATATATTTTTAAATATAACGCTATTATAATACCTTTTTTTTTATTAGTCAATATTTTTAGTTATAATTTTCTTCCACTAACAATATAAGGGGGAAAGTATGAAAAAGGGGATTTTATTTATTATTTTTATTACACTTTTCACATTAACAGGATGTAGTAAAAAAGACTCACCTGAAACCGCTGCAAAAGAATTTATTTCGTCATTTATGACAGGAGATGTTGAATCTTTTAACAAATATGCAACTGACTCTACTAAAGGGATTTTTGTATTAGCTATGTCAATGAAATGTAATCAAGACAAATTACAAAACAATATGGCCGAATGCTTAAAAGAAGTGGGAAGCAATTTAAAGTCTGTTGAAGTAAAAAATGTAAAACAAATTAATGAGAATGAAGCAGTAGTAACATTAAAGGAAACATACGCAAATGGTAAAATAAGTCATGAAAATATTCCTGTTATAAAAACAAAAGACGGATGGAAAGTAAATATAAAAAAATAATTCTTCCATTTTTGTTCTTTTTGCTTCACGCAAATCCTACACTAAAAACAGGTGATATTATTTTAAGAAAAGAAAAAAATCTTCTTAGTGACATGTTCTCTCAAATAGACCCATGTGGATACTCACACGCAGGGATTATTGTAATAAAAGACAAGATCCCTTATGTTTTAAATATCGAATATGAAACTACAGGAAAAAACTTAAAACTTATTAAAATGAAAAATTTCCTATCTTCTACCTCAAAATACATTATATTAAGTCCTAATTTTAAACTTGATAATAAAAAACTTCAAAATATAATTAATTCTATACAAAAAGAAAATATAAAATTCGATATCGAATTATCGTTAAATAATAAAAAACTTTACTGTACTGAGCTTGTTGATTATATATATTATAAGTTAATCCATAAACATATTTATGCATATTTGTATGATTTTCGAAATAAAAAAATAATCACTGTAAAAAGCTTGTTAAAAAGTAAATATTTTTTTAAAATCAAATAATTTTGTTTTTCATTATTTCTACAATACTTCCGTCAACGTTATACATTGCTTCCGAAACTCTTGATAAATTCTGAATACTTTTTGTTATATCGTTTTCCAAAATACCGTCACTAAATACTGGTTTTCCTTCAAGAGCAAACATAGCTGCTTCATATCCGCTTTTTGCACCGAGCCTTACTTTTAAAGAACAAGCCATTTTTGCCCCGTCGCATATCACTCCGTTAATATCCTGTATCACATAAGATACGGCTTTTTTAGATACTTCTTTATTATTACTTTCCAAATAGGCAATACCTCCGGCCACCCCACATCCACTTGCAAACGCTGCACCACATATTGCTGAAAGTCTTCCTATAAATAATTTTATATAAATCGTAATAAGCATACTCAGTGCAACTGCTTTAAATATTTCATTTTCCTGAAAATTTTTTTCTTTTCCGTAAACCCAAACAGGTAAAATAGCACTAATTCCATGATTACCACTTCCCACCAGACTCATAGCCGGATAATTCACCCCTTCCATTCTCGCATCCGATGCACTAACTGTTATCGATACTATTTTTGAGAATATATCATCACCTTTATAACTTTTACCGATATTTAATCCGCAATCACTATTCAAGCCTATTTTAGAAAGTTCAAAATTTACATCAACCGCATTTTTTACAAAGTCGAAATCTTTTTCTTTTTCTATCAATCTATACAAAGTATCAAAACTGATCTTTTTTAGCCATTTCTCCGTATCTGATATATTATTATCTATATTTTTACTTTCAAAAGTTATTACTTTTTCAGAAGTTTTAATAGATGAAATATAATCGTGAAATTTCTTAGTGATAACCTCACAGCCTTCAGCTTCGCTTTTTATATATATTTCCCTACCTTCAACAATATCCAACTCAATCTTATTAATATATTTTTCTGCTTCTTCAATACATTTCTTATCTATATTTTCAAATACATTAAGCCCTTTTGTTTTATCCCCACATAAATAACCTAAAGCAAATGCAAGTTTTACACCGAATTTTTTACCCGTGTTAGGAATAGGCACATACATTGCGTTTTTCATCAGATTTGTATTAATAGTAAGTTGTATTTTTTTTGCATTTTTAACATACTCTTTCAAATATGCACCGTTTAATGCAATTGCAGCAGGTTCTGTACATCCAAGTGCCGGTTTAATTTGTGAAAGTATTACTTCTTTCGCGGTATACATAACAACGCCTTTTTTTGATTAATTATAAAGAAGTGTAGATTAATATGATAGAAAAAAATTGCTAAGAAAAAGGATTAAAGACCTTTTTCTTTTTTATATTCGATTACTGCAGCGTAAACTTCGTCTTTAATGTGTAATTTTTCTTTTTTAAGTTTTTCAAGTTCAAGCTCTTCCATATGTTCTCTTCCAGCTTCTACTTCATCAATTATTTTATTAAGTTCTTGATGTCTTTCTATTAATTTTGCTATATGCGGATTTTCCGCTGCAACTTTTTCCATTACCGGAATTAACTCTGGGCAACATTCTTTAAACATAACTTCTCCTTTTAATATTTTGTAACTATATTATATCACATCTTGTAGAGTCAACCTCTTCATCATCATCAAATTCTTCATAAAAATCATCATAATCTTCATCAAGTTCTTCTTGATTCTCTTTAGGTTTACACACTTCACAATCAACTACCTCATATCCTTCAACAGTTTGCAAGTATTCTTCTATTTCTTCATAAAAATTAAAAGGTATAAATTCCAGTTTAGTATTGATATTTAAATCTTCTTTTTTATCAAACACAACATCACATAAGTCCGAATGAATTTCAATATTTTTGTTTTCATTGTCAATAATTAGCATATATCCCATTTAAAGCCTTTTTATCAGAATTATATCATTTATCGAGGATGTAAGAAAAATGTTAAATTTTAACTATAAATTTTAATTATAACAGATATAATTTATCCTTATTTATGATACACTTCGCTTCAAAAAAAGGAGTAAATATGCAACAAATGATTTTACAAGAAAAATATCCTGTATTTGTTCTTGACATTGATAAAAACGAAACACATTATAAAACTTCTCAGGAGATTATTGAATTTTTTAAAGAAAAAATCAATGCACATCCTGTATGTACCTATATCGGTGAATTTGACCACTATGCACATACTGCATCTCTTGAAAACGGTGAAATCAACCCGGAAATAAAAGACTGCAAACTTGTACTTTTCTGCTTTGGTAACAAACTTCCAAACGGAAAAATTACCGCAGCAAGACCAAGAAGTATCAGTGTTACAGAATACAATGATAAATTCGAAATCGCATTTCTTGAAGCGCCAGCTCTTATAGCAAACGAAGTGATGGAAGGATGGGTTAAAGAACTTAAAAACAACCTTTAATCCCTCTTTCATTTTTAAGGTTTATAATATATAAACTTAAGAACTAAGAAGGAGGGAAAAAATGAAAAAATTTCTTCTTTTGGGAGTTGGTACATCATTTGCCCTTGCAGGAAATATACTTCCTCAAAATTTCGGTAACTGTATCCAAATTTCTTTTTTTAATAAATACAACGCTCCGATCTCTCTTAACGATTACATGCAGATAATTAAAAAATATTCATGCGATAATCAAATCATCTATATAGGTATAGAAAACAGAATTCCTGGTATTTTGAAACTTTCTGTGAATAACGATACAAAAAATTTTTTATTAAAACATTTTAAAATCCAAAACTATCCTGCAGCTGTATATATTGATAAACAATTGCAAAAAGGTGTAATTGCTATAAAACTTAAAGCTGACAAAACATTAAAAGTGCTTTTCTTTGGTACTGACTATAAACAGGTATTAAACTATATTGCAAATATTGATATCAAAACAATAGCTAAGGAGTTATAATAACCTTAACATCCGCTCCCTTGGCAAAATATGGAGCAGTTGTAACAATACTGTCAACTCCTGCTTTTGCATATTCTTCCACATTATTAATATTTATCCCACCGGCGCTAATGACTTTTATATTTTTTTCATGTGCAAGTTTTACAATTTCTTTAGTTGTTTCAATATCCAATTTATCAAGTTGAAGAACGTCTATACCTATTTCAATAAGTTTTTTTGAGTGATTCAGATCTTTCGCTTCAACAACCCATTTTTTTTCTATAGACTTACTTTTAAGCTTATCAAAATTTTTATAAAACTTATCCCATCCGCCATATAAACTTATATAATTTTCAAAAATAAGTATTGTCTCGGTTGTTGTAACTCTATGAGGTAATCCTCCTCCGTCTATTACAGCCTGAAGTGCTATTTTTTTAGTATACGGTATAACTTTTCTTGTTGTAAGAATTTCAATATCAGGATTATGTTTTCTGGCTTTAGCTGTCATTTCATAAACATATGTTGAAACGCTTAAAGCATATTCGTAAATATTCTGAGCAACTTTCCATAAAATAAGTACATTTTCACCTTCGGCTTCAAAAAGTTTATTTCCTGCTTCCACAAAACGCCCGTCTTTTTCTTTAAAAACCACTTTTAATTCCAATTTTTCAGCTAACTTTTCTATTAACGCATTTGCAGTAACAATACAATTTTTTCTGGATATAAATGTTATTTTTCCCTTCTCTTTAATATCCAATAACTGTTGTGTCAAATCAAACAAAGGCATGTCTTCGTTTATAAGTCTGTCAACTTCTTCATAAGTGTAATACATTTAACATCCTTTCGTTATATATAAAAACATATAACGCATTATAACACTTTTTTATTAAATCTAACAATGTTTTATCGGTTTGTTTTATATTGTTTTTTGTTAATACCTTTCACACTTTTATATTTTTGATTTCTAAAAGAAACCATATAAAGCAAAAACTGTATACTTTAGTGCCAGACACCCATTCTAATACAAAAAAAAGAAAAAACAAGGAATTAACCTTGTCTTTCTTTAATAATTTCATCAGCAATGTTGCTTGGCACTTCTTCGTAGTGATCGAATACCATAGAGTATGTTCCCCTACCCTGAGTCATACTTCTAAGGTCTGTTGAGTAACCGAACATTTCACTAAGTGGAACGAATGCGTTAATTTTTTTGATTCCGTGTACATCTTCCATAGAGTTAACCTGACCTCTTCTTCTGTTGATGTCACCGATAACGTCACCCATATACTCTTCTGGAACTTCGATTTCAACTTTCATAATAGGCTCAAGAATTACCGGGTTAGCTTTTTTAACACCTTCTTTAAATGCCATAGAACCTGCAAGTTTAAACGCCATCTCACTTGAGTCAACGTCATGGTAAGAACCGTCGAATAATTCAACTTTAAAGTCAACTACCGGGAATCCTGCAAGTACACCGCCTTGAGCAGCTTCTTGGATACCTTTGTCAACTGCTGGGATGTATTCTCTTGGAATTACCCCACCTTTAATTAAATCAACAAATTCATAACCTTTTCCAGGTTCTTGAGGGATTAGTCTGATGAATACGTGACCGTACTGACCTCTACCACCTGACTGTTTTGCGTATTTGTATTCTTGCTCAACTTGGTTTTTGAACGTTTCTCTGTATGCAACCTGAGGTTTACCAGTGTTACATTCAACTTTAAATTCTCTTTTAAGTCTGTCTACGATAATTTCAAGGTGTAATTCACCCATACCAGAAATAATAGTCTGTCCTGATTCTTCATCAGTTGTCACTCTGAAACTTGGATCCTCTTCTGCAAGTTTTTGAAGAGCGATTGCCATTTTTTCCTGGTCAGCTTTAGTTTTAGGCTCAACCGCTACGCTGATAACCGGATCTGGGAATTCCATTCTTTCAAGAATAATTGGTCTTTTTTCATCACAAAGAGTATCCCCTGTAAGTGTGTTTTTAAGACCAACGATTGCTCCGATTTCCCCACTGTAGAATTCGTTAACTTCTTCTCTTTTATTTGAGTGCATTCTAAGAAGTCTACCAACTCTTTCTTTTTTGTTTTTAGTTGCGTTTAGTACGTAACTACCTGAAGTAATAGTTCCTGAATAGAATCTTGTAAACGTAAGTTTACCAACGAATGGGTCAGTCATAATTTTGAATGCAAGACCTGCAAACGGCTCGTCGTCACTTGGATTTACGCTGATTTCTTCACCAGTTTTAGGATCGATACCTTTAATCCAGTCTACTTCATCAGGAGCCGGAAGATAATCGATTACCGCGTCAAGTAACGGCTGAACACCTTTGTTTTTGAATGCAGTACCGCAAAGCATTGGAACAATTTCAATAGCAATTGTTGCTTTTTTAATTGCAGATTTGATTTCTTCTTCAGTTAACTCTTCACCTGCAAAGTATTTTTCCATTAACGCTTCATCAGTTTCAACAACTGATTCAATCATTTTTTCTCTGTATTCTTCAGCTTTTTCTCTTAAATCTTCAGGAATTTCTTGCTCTTCATATTTACTTCCAAGAGCAGCTTCATCATCCCATACAAGTGCTTTCATTTTAACAAGGTCAATAACACCTTTGAAGTTGTCTTCTGCACCGATTGGAATTTGAATTGGAACTGCGTTAGCTTTTAATCTTTCTCTGATCTGTTTTTCAACATTGTAGAAATCCGCACCGATTCTGTCCATTTTGTTAACAAATGCGATTCTTGGAACTCTGTATTTGTTTGCCTGTCTCCAAACAGTTTCAGACTGAGGCTGAACACCACCAACCGCACAGAATACTGCAACGGCACCGTCAAGAACTCTCATACTTCTTTCAACTTCGATTGTAAAGTCAACGTGCCCCGGAGTATCGATAATGTTGATTTGGTGATCTTTCCAGAAACATGTAGTAGCTGCAGAAGTAATTGTAATACCTCTTTCTTTTTCCTGTTCCATCCAGTCCATTGTAGCTGCACCCTCGTGCACCTCACCGATTTTATGAGAAACACCTGTATAGTAAAGGATTCTCTCTGTAGTTGTAGTTTTACCTGCGTCGATATGCGCGGCGATACCAATGTTTCTTACCATATGTAAAGGGGTTTTTCTTGGCATATTATCTCCTTATTTGTGATTGTGTGTGAATTTTGAAAGGGGAAAAGAAGAAAAGAAAAATCATTTTTAACTTTTCACTTTTCATTTTTAATTTGTTTTTACCATCTATAGTGAGCGAACGCTTTGTTAGCTTCAGCCATTCTATGAGTGTCTTCTCTTTTCTTAAATGCCGCTCCTCTTTCGTTTGCAGCGTCAAAAAGTTCGTTAGCAAGTCTTTCTACCATTGTTCTTTCGTTTCTATTTCTTGCAGCGTCAACAATCCATCTGATTGATAGAGTCTGCTGTCTTTCAGGTCTAACTTCCATTGGAACCTGGTATGTAGCACCACCAACTCTTCTACTTCTAACTTCAAGTAAAGGTTTAACGTTTTCAATCGCTTTGAAGAAAAGATCTATTCCTTTTTCTTCACCTTTTTCACCAAGTTTTTCAATCGCACCGTATACGATTCTTTCCGCTAATGTTTTTTTACCGTCCCACATAACTTTGTTAATAAATTTTGTAACTACTTCGCTGTTATATACCGGATCCGGCATTACCGGTCTTTTTGGGGCTCTTCTTCTTCTCATAATATCTCCTTCTCTTCAGTTTTTTACCCTGCATTTCACAGGACTTACTCTACCTTTTGGCAGTGAGGAGCAACTTCGAGTGAAAAGTGTACAATGTACAGTGAAAATTTAACTTTTCATTTTTCACTGTTAACTTTTAACTTATATTGCTCCTACTATAACCAAAACCAACTATAACTTATATATCTGTACCTTTTACTTCACAACTTAAGCGCTAATTCGCTTAAATACTATATTACTTCTTACCTGCGTCAGCTTTTTTAGTACCGTATTTACTTCTTGAGTGTACTCTTCCTTTAACACCAGCTGTGTCAAGAGCACCTCTTACGATATGATATTTAACCCCTGGTAAGTCTTTTACCCTACCACCTCTTACAAGCACGATGCTGTGCTCTTGTAGATTGTGACCTTCACCCGGGATGTAGCTAATTACTTCATAACCTGAAGTAAGTCTAACTTTTGCAACTTTTCTCAAAGCCGAGTTTGGTTTTTTAGGAGTAGTAGTATATACTCTTGTACAAACCCCTCTTCTTTGAGGACAGCTTACAAGTGCAGGTGATTTAGATTTTTTAATTACCTGTTTTCTACCTTTTCTAACTAATTGGTTTATAGTAGGCATAGCTTTCCTTTTTCTGTGATTTTACTAACTTTTTTAGTGTGAAATAATATCAAATTTTAAGCAATTTTCAAAGAAATTTTGTAGATTATTGACTTTTATAAAGGAAAAGAGGAAAAGAAAATTATTGATGGTCGAGTTTAAGATCTCTATCATGATGATAGAACATTCCCGTACCGACTGGTACAACCCTACCAAGAACGATGTTTTCTTTAAAGTCTTCAAGATAATCAAATTTACCTTGAATACTTGCTTCTGTAAGAACTCTTGTTGTTTCCTGGAATGAAGCAGCCGAAATAAAGCTGTCACTCTGGATTGCCGCTCTTGTAATACCTACAAGCATTGGCTCTGCAATTGCAGGTTCACCGCCGAATTTTTTAATTCTTTCATTCTCTTCATTAAATATTTTTTTACTTACCAGGTCACCTTCAATGAATTTAGTATCACCGCTGTCAAGGATTCTTACCTGTCTTAACATCTGGTTAACGATAAGCTCGATATGTTTATCGTTAATGTTAACCCCTTGAAGTCTGTATACTTTTTGAACTTCCGCAACAATATATTGCTGAAGTGCTTTTTCTCCAAGGATGTTAAGAATATCATAACTTGAAATAATACCGTCAGTCAGTCTCTCACCCGCATGTACAAAGTCGCCTTCGTGTACCAGGATTTGTCTGTCCTGAGGAACAAGATATTCTTTTACACTTGTTTCACCCTCAACTATCAGTCTTTGTTTACCTCTAACAGTTTTTCCGAATTTCACATAACCGTCAATTTCACTGATAATTGCCGGTGATTTCGGTCTTCTTGCTTCAAAGAGTTCATTAACCCTTGGAAGACCCCCTGTAATGTCGGCACTTCTTGCAACCGCTTTTGGTGTTTTTGCAAGGATATCCCCTTGTTTAACCTCAGCACCTTCTTGCACGTGGATAACCGTTTTAGGCTCAAGCACATATTCGAATACTTTTTCTTTGTTTGCAAGTAAAATTCTTGGCTGATAACCTTTTGGTAAGTACTCTTTTACGATAATTCTTGATTCACCTGTTAACTCATCCACCTGAGTCGTAACTGTAAATCCGTCGATTACGTCTTCGAATTTAACAACACCGTCAGCTTCAGCCAGGATTGGGTTAGCAAACGGATCCCACTCAGCAATTACTTTGCTCTCACCTTTAATAGGCTCGGCAATTAAATCACCAGCTTTAATCTTAGCGTTGTCATCAACAAGGATTTTAGAACCTCTAACGATATAGTATCTATCAGCCTCTCTGTCGTTTTCATCAACGATTACGGCAAACAGACCTTTGTATTCATTGTCAAACCCGATTTCAGTTCCGGCTTTAATATCGTAAATTCTCTCTAAATGATCCCCTGTAAGTTTATAGTATTTAACCATACCGCTGGCTTTTGCTTCAACTTTTAAAGGAACCGGCTCATTATCTGCAACTTTAAGTTCGGCACCGTATGGGATCCTTTGTGGGATATACCACGCTTCTTTAATAACTTCAACAATGGCGTCATCTTTACTAACTCTCGCATTCTTATACGGCAGATAAAGTTTCCCTTCTGTTTTACCCGCAATACCTGCAAGTTCAGTTCCCTTAACGATGTCATTTTTTCTTAACGAATATCTTTTAACTGTTCCGTCGTCACATTCGATTTCAACAAGCACTTCTTCGTGCTGAGTTTCAATTCTTACAATTCCGTCACACGGAGCTTTTAGTTTCGGCTCTACTAAAAGTACTGCAGCATTTCTTCTGTTTGCAACGATTTTTTTGCCGTCTCTTTCATATGTTTCAATGTTATAGTATCTGATGTATCCATATTTTTCAGCTACGATTTGTCTCTCTTCCTGAGTAGATCCCGCAATACCACCTGTGTGGAATGTTCTTAGTGTCAACTGTGTACCAGGTTCACCGATTGATTGAGCCGCTAAGATACCTACAGCCTCACCAACTTTTACAAGACGTCTTTCAGCCAGACTCATTCCGTAACATTTAGCACAGATACCTTTAGGCGCTTTACATGTAAGCGCACTTCTGATTTTTACTGATTTAACACCTTTTCTAACGATTTCTTTCGCTTCTTCTTCAGTAATTAATGTACCTTCAGTATAAAGCACTTCGTTAGTAATCGGATCGTAAACGTCATCCGCTAAAACTCTTCCGTAAATTCTCTCTTCAAGGCTTTCAACAAGAGTAGAACCGTCTGCAATATCAGTAACTTCAATACCTTCATGAGTTCCACAATCCTGCATGATTACTCTGAAGTTTTGTGAAACGTCAACAAGTTTTCTTGTAAGGTATCCCGCACTTGCCGTTTTAAGGGCCGTATCCGCAAGACCTTTTCTCGCACCGTGAGTCGAGATGAAGAACTCAAGTACGTTTAGACCTTCTTTAAAGTTCGAGATAATCGGTGTCTCGATAATTTCACCGTTAGGTTTCGCCATAAGACCCCTCATACCTGCAAGCTGTTTAATCTGAGACGCACTACCCCTCGCACCTGAGTCGGCCATCATATAAATAGAGTTGAATCCGTCTTTGTCTTTTTTCATAAGTTCCATCAGTTTATCTGCGATATCGTTGTTAGCTTTTGTCCAGATATCGATAATTTTATTATATCTTTCCTGATCTGTAAGTAGACCTTTTTTATACTGTTCCTGAACTTCTTTTACTTTTTTAAGCGCTTCTTCTACGATTTGCTGTTTTTCTTCCGGAACTACGATATCAGCAGCAGAAATAGATACCCCGACTTTAGCCGCATATTTGAAACCTAAGTTTTTAAGGTTATCCAAAAATTCCGCGGTTACTTTAAGTCCACCGTATTTATATACATAATCTACAAGGTTTGAGATATCTTTTTTCTTCATGATCTTATTGTACATCTCAACCGGTACAAAATCAGGTGCAATTGAATGTAAAATCATTCTACCAGGAGTTGTATCAACAACTTCGTTTTTAACTTTTACTTTTACTTTTGCATGTAAATCCACAGCACCTTCGTCAAATGCCGCAAGTACTTCTTCAGGTGAAGCGAACAGTTTATGTTCACCTTTTACTCCGTCTTTCATAAGAGAAATATAATAAATACCAAGTACCATATCCTGTGAAGGAACCGCAATAGCTTTACCCGAAGCTGGTAATAGAATATTCATAGAACTTAACATCAATACTTTTGCTTCGGCAATTGCTTCCTGGCTTAAAGGTACGTGAACAGCCATCTGGTCACCGTCGAAGTCGGCGTTGAATGCCGCACAAACAAGCGGATGCAATTGAATCGCATTTCCGTCGATAAGTACCGGATGGAATGCCTGAATTGATAATTTATGAAGTGTCGGCGCCCTGTTTAAAAGTACAGGATACTGATCAACAACTTCTTGTAGACATTCCCAAACTTCAGGTGTTTTTTCTTCAATATGTCTTTTTGCCTGTTTAATTGTCGTCGCGTAACCTTTTTCTTCAAGTTTACCGATTAGATGCGGTTTGAATAGTTCAAGCGCCATTTTTTTAGGAAGACCGCACTGATCCATTCTTAGGTTCGGTCCAACCACGATAACACTTCTTCCTGAGTAGTCAACCCTTTTACCAAGAAGGTTTTGTCTAAATCTTCCCGTTTTACCTTTAATAACATCACTTAGTGATTTAAGAGGTCTTTTGTTTGCACCTTTAATAGTGTTACCTCTTCTTCCGTTGTCAAAAAGTGCGTCTACCGCTTCTTGAAGCATTCTTTTTTCGTTTCTGATAATAATCTCAGGCGCATCAAGTTCGATTAGTCTTTTAAGTCTTTGGTTTCTATGAATTACCCTTCTGTAAAGGTCGTTAACATCAGCAACAGCAAATTTACCACCGTCAAGTGCAACAAGAGGTCTAAGATCTGGCGGAAGTACCGGAATTACTGACATAATCATCCACTCAGGTCTGTTGTCGGAGTTTAAGAAACCTTCAACAATTTTAAGTTTTTTCACAATGTCTTTTTTTCTTGCTTCGCTTCTTGTGTTTTTAAGCTCTTCTTTTAACGTATGATACATTTCAGCCAGATCAAGTTCTTCAAGCATTCTTTTAATAATCTCAGCTCCCATTTCAGCATGGAACCCTGTATCACCGTAAAGCTCAACAAGTTTTCTATATTCGTCTTCTACTAATACGTCACCTTTGTTTACGGGAGCGTCACCAGGTTCATATACAACGTATGCTTCATAATAAAGTACTCTTTCAAGATCTTTCATTTTAATATCAAGAAGCGTTCCGATTCTACTTGGAAGGTTTGAAACATACCAGATATGCGCTACGGGAGTCACAAGTTCAATGTGACCGAATCTTTCTCTTCTAACTTTAGAAGAAGTAACTTTAACCCCACATTTTTCACAAACGATACCTTTGTAGCGCATTTTTTTGTATTTACCGCAAAGACACTCATAATCATTTATAGGTCCGAAAATTTTTGCACAGAAAAGCCCGTCTCTTTCAGGTTTTAGAGTTCTATAATTAATAGTCTCAGGCTTTTTAACTTCACCAAAAGACCAAGAAAGGATCTCTTCCGGAGATGCTATTTTAACTTGAACAGCATCTATGTCTTTTGGTCTGTTCTCTTCATCCCAGTCAAGTTTTACGTACTTAAATTTCTTCATTGTCTTCTTCCTTTTTATAAAACTCTAAATCAAGTCCAAGTGCTCTAAGCTCTTTAGATAATACAAAGAATGTTTCACTAAGACCTTCAATCGGAACGTTCTCTCCTCTTGTAAGAGCTCTGTAAGCTTTATTTCTACCTTCAACGTCGTCAGATTTGGTTGTAAGCATTTCTTTAAGGTTGTATGCCGCACCGTATGCTTCAAGTGCCCAAACTTCCATTTCCCCGAATCTCTGACCACCGAACAAGGCTTTACCACCTACAGGCTGCTGAGTAATTAAGCTGTATGGTCCGATACTTCTTGCGTGAACTTTGTCATCAACAAGGTGATGCAGTTTTAGCATATACATATATCCTACATTTACTCTTTCTTTAATCGGCTCACCCGTTCTTCCGTCATAAAGCTGAGTTTTTCCGTCTTCCGGAATTCCGGCAAGTTCAAACAGTTTTTTAAATTCTTCTTCATTCACACCCTCAAATACCGGTGTTGCAAATTTCACACCTTTAGCCCAGTCTTGAGCGTATTTAAGCAGCTCTTCGTTTGTAAGTGAATCCAGAAAATCTTTATAATGTTCACCGAAATGTGCAACTTCAACGATTTCTTTCATTTTATTTCTAAGTTTATCCATCATATCGTTTTGTTTTTCTTTTAAAATCTCTTCGATTTGTCTTCCAAGGTTTTTACCTACAAGTCCAAGGTGAACTTCAAGAATCTGTCCGATGTTCATCCTTGAAGGAACCCCAAGTGGATTTAGAACAACATCAACAGTTCTTCCGTCTTCCATATAAGGCATATCTTCTTGCGGTACGATAATACTTACGATACCTTTGTTTCCGTGACGACCTGCCATTTTATCACCGACTTTGATCTTTCTTTTGTTAGCGATATAAACTTTAACCATTTTCGCAACGCCGTTTGGCAGAATGTCGTCTCTTTCAAGTACCTCAAGTTTTTCGTCATATTCTTTTCTAATGTTATCTTTTTCATTCAGATATTTAGCTTTAATATTTTCAAATTCCTGAACAGTCGCATCATCAAAATATTCCACCAAACTTAAAAGTAAGAATTTATTAATATTTACAAGTTCCTCTTTTGGCAGTTTTTCTCCTGCTTTATATGTTTTACCGTTAAGCTCTACATCTTTAATTAACGGTTTACTTGAAAGAAGGTTTGCAAGAGCTAAAACTTCTTCTTTATCAATAATACTTAACTGATTTTTATAAATTTCTTCAATTTTAGCTTTTTCTTCATCATACGCTGCTTTTGCTCTTTCATCAAGCTCATAACCTTTTTTAGTGTAAACTTTAACATCAATCACCACACCTTCCATACTTGCAGGTGCATAAAGAGAACTGTTTACAACATGCCCTGATTTATCACCGAAGATCGACTTAAGTAATCTTTCCTCAGGTGTCGGTTTTACATCACCTTTTGGTGAAATTTTACCAACCAAAATCATTCCAGGTTTTACGTATGTTCCGATTTTAATAATACCGCTCTCATCAAGGTGAGTTAAATATTCAGGTTTTACTCCAGGAATATCAGCCGTAATTTCTTCAAGTCCGTGTTTAAGCTCTCTTACTTCACAAACTTCTTCATAAATATGAACCGATGTATAAACATCGTCTTTAATAATTCTTTCGCTTAGAACAATAGCATCCTCGAAGTTATATCCGTTCCACGGCATAAACGCAACCATAACGTTTTTACCGACACCAAGTTCACCGTTATCCATATTTGGACCGTCGGCAATTACGTCACCGGCTTTAACCACATCACCTTCTTTTACGATAGGTCTTTGGTCAAAACATGTGTTTTGGTTTGTTCTAAGGTATTTTTCAAGTCCGTAATGGTCAATATACGCACCGTTTTCGTCTTCACCTAAAATATAAATATTTTTAGCATCTACTTTAATTACTTTTCCGCCTCTTTTGGCTTTAACAATCTGCCATGCATCACGTGCTACGTATTTTTCCATACCTGTACCAACCATAGGTGCTTCGCTTCTAAGTAGAGGAACACCCTGTCTTTGCATGTTCGATCCCATAAGCGCCCTGTTGGCGTCGTCATGCTCAAGGAATGGAATAAGTGATGCTCCAACCCCTACAATCATTTTAGGATTAAGGTCATAAAGATCAACTTCTTTTTTATCAACAAGGATAATTTCACCGTCTTTTCTTGCTTCAATTAAATCATCAAGAATTTCACCTGTTTCTTCATCAATTTTAACAGATGCAGGTGCGATTGTTTTTTCTTCTTCCTGAGTAGCTGTTAAATATACCACCTCATCTGTTACACGACCGTCTTTTACAACTCTGTACGGAGCTTCGATAAATCCGAATTCGTTAACTTTTGCATAAGTTGATAGCGTGTTAACAAGACCGATGTTTTGACCCTCAGGAGTTTCAATAGGACAGATTCTTCCGTAATGACTTGGATGAACGTCCCTGATTTCAAATCCAGCTCTCTCTCTTGTAACCCCACCTTCACCAAGCGCAGAAAGTCTTCTTTTATGTGCAACTTCACTTAATGGGTTAGTCTGATCCATAAACTGTGAAAGCTGACCTGTTGCAAAGAAATCAAGTATCGTTGTTGTTACAAGTTTAGTATTTACAAGATCCATCGGAAGTAGGTCATTTACATTTGTAACTGTAGTCATTTTATCTCTGATAGTTTTTTGCATTTTTGCAAGACCGTCTTGAAGCCTGTTCGCAAGAAGCTCACCGATACTTCTAATTCTTCTGTTACCAAGGTGGTCTCTATCATCAATCTGACCTACACCGTTTTTAACTCCGATTAAATATTGGATAGTTTTGATAATATCTTGATATGTTAAAACTGTTACATCATCAGGAACATTAAGACCTAATTTGTGGTTCATTTTCATACGACCTACTTTCGTTAAGTCGTATCTTTCCGGATCAAAGAATAATTTTTCAAACAGTTCTTTTGCTGTTTGAGGTGTTGCAGGTTCACCCGGTCTCATAACTTTATAAATTCTGATTCTTGCTAAATCATTTTCGTTTTCAATACCTTCAACCTGTCTTAATATTTTTAGTGTTTCAATATCTTGATGGAAAGCTCTAAGAATTGAGTCATCAACACCTTCAGCCAAGTCGTTTACAATTTTAAAATCTTCTATTTGTGATTCAATAATTTTTTTAAGTTTAACTTCATTAAGCACTGTTAATGTATCAAATAAAACTTCACCAGTTACCGGATCATATATAGGTTCAGCTAAATGTCTGTCAAGTAATACTTCAATAGGATATTCGACATATTCAAGCTCTTCTTGAATTTTTTTAAGTTTTCTGTCACTCAGTCTCTTGCCTGCAGCTAAAATTATATTACCATCAGGATCTTTAAGGTCGTAATCAAGTTTACCGCTTTGAAGAGCTTTTGTAGACATTAAAAATTTGTTATCTTGAATCTTAATATCAACAATAGGATAAAACATTCTCAGAATATCTTCTTTAGAATAATCCATAGCTCTAAGAAGTATAGTAACAGGTACTTTTCTTCTTTTGTTAACTCTTACGTACAACACATCTTTTACATCATATTCAAAATATACCCAACTTCCCCTATCAGGAATTATTTGAGCAGAATATAATAATTTATTAGAATTTTGTGCTTCTTCTTGTTTGAAAATAACACCTGGACTTCTATGTAGTTGGTTAACAATAACTCTTTCTACTCCATTTATAATAAAACTGGTTCTTTCCGTCATTAAAGGAATATCTCTAATATAAAGAGTTTGCTCTTTAATATCTTTAATACCTATTTTTTCACCTGTTTTTTCATCTCTTTCGTGTACGATTAGTCTGATTTTAATTCTAATAGGTATAGAATATGTAAGACCTTTTTCCATACATTCTCTAACAGTATACTTTGGTTTTTTAAATTCAATACCGGCATACTCAAGAGTAATTCTATTTTGGGCATCTGTAATTGGAAACATAGATTTAAAAACTTTATGAATACCACTTTTTTCAGGCTCTTTTAGATTTATAAAATCTTGGAAAGAGTTTTGTTGTAAATGTAGTAAATTCGGAATATCCAATATTTGTGGGATTTTAGAAAAATCTAATCTTAATCTATTGGCTGATTTTAATTGGTTTAACATAGGCTCTCCTGCGCAGAATATTTAGTAGAGATTTGTATATATATCAAAATATACAAAAAAAAGCAAGGGGAGAAATTATTTAACTTCTACAGTCGCTCCCGCTTCTTCAAGTTGTTTTTTAATTTCTTCAGCTTCTTCTTTGCTTACAGCTTCTTTGATTGTTGAAGGTGCACCATCAACGATTTCTTTAGCTTCTTTTAGTCCAGCACCAGTAATTTGTCTTACAACTTTAATTACGTTAATTTTTTTAGCACCAGCATCTTTAAGAATTACATCGAATTCAGTTTTTTCTTCACCAGCTCCACCAGCAGCTCCACCAGCAGCACCTGCTACAACTGTAGGTTGTGCGCTTACATCAAATTTCTCTTCGAATAGTTTTACTAATTCGTTTAATTCTTTAACTGTTAAGTTTTCAATAGTTTCTAAAATTTGTTCAAATGTACAAGCCATAGTAACTCCTCCTATTTTTATTTAATTTTATTCAGATTCTTTTTTTTCGATTAATTTATTTAAAGCCCATGCAAATTTTGCAACAGGAGCTTTCATCATAAATGCAACCATTCCAAGTAATTCGTCTTTTGTTGGAAGTTTACTTACTTCATCAACATAAGCAGCGTCTTTAACTTCACCTTCGATTACCGCACCTTTAATTTTAAACGTGTCTTTGTTTGCAGCTGCATGTTTTGTAATAATTTTTGCAAGAGTGATTTGGTCTTCACCCCAGATAAAAATATTGTTTTCTTCAAACTCTGCTTCAATACCATTGTTAGCAAAAGCGATTCTTGCAAGAGTATTTTTAATAATTCTTGCTTTACCTTCAGCTTCTCTAACAGCTTTTCTTAGAGCCTCTAAATCTTTTACTGTCTGACCTTTGAAGTCTGCGTAAAATACGCACACTTCATTGGTAAATTCTTTTGAGAGCTCTTCAACGATTTGTTTTTTTAATTCTTTTTTCATAAAGCTCCTTTCACTTAGACTCGGCAGGAAATTAAGGGCCAATCCCACCTGCTTTCTAAGTCATTTAGACTTAGGCCAAAGCCTTTTTTATTTGTATTCTGTTAATTCGTTAACGTCAAGTTTAACACTTGGGCTCATTGTTAAACTTAGAGCCGCGTTTTGAATATATCTACCTTTAGCACTTGCAGGTTTCATTTTATTTATTTTTTCGATAAATGCGACAGCATTTTCATAAATTTTTTCAGCATCGAAACTTGCTTTTCCGATACCTACGTGCATATTACCTTTTTTGTCAACTCTGAAGTTTACCTGACCAGCTTTTGCGTTTTTAACTGCCTGTGCAACGTCCATTGTTACTGTGCCAGTTTTAGGGTTTGGCATAAGTCCTTTTGGTCCAAGAATTTTACCAAATCTACCAAGTTTACCCATCATGTCTGGTGTTGCAATTAAAATATCAAAATCAAGATTTCCGTTTTGAATCATTTCAAGTACTTCTTCTTCACCAACAATATCTGCACCAGCTTCTTTAGCTTCGTCAGCTTTAGCACCTTTAGCCAATACTGCAACTTTTACAGTTTTACCAGTTCCGTGAGGAAGAACTACACTACCTCTAATCATTTGATCCGCATGTCTTGGATCTACACCAAGTTTAAGCGCTAATTCAACAGTTTCGTCAAATTTAGCAGATTTAAGTTCTTTTACTTTCTCAGCAGCTTCTTTTAAATTATATACATCTTTGTCAATTTTTTTAAGAAGCTCTTGATATCTTTTTGAATGTTTCTTTGCCATTTTCTCTCCTACGCAAATTTTTTGCTTCCACGCCAGTGGTATTAGTCTACTATTTCAATTCCCATACTTCTTGCACTACCAGCAAGGATTTTCATTGCTTGCTCAATATCGTCAGTGTTTAAGTCTGGTAATTTTTTTTCAGCTACTTCTTTTAATTGAGCTTTTGTAATTTTTCCAACTTTATCTTTAAGTGGATTTGAACTACCTTTTTGAATACCAGCTGCTTTTTTTAATAAATCAGTTGCAGGTGGTTGTTTAGTGATAAATGTAAAACTTCTGTCACTAAATACAGTAATTTCAACAGGAATTGTAAAGCCCATCATATCTTTAGTTTTTTCGTTGAAAGCTTTACAGAATTCCATAATGTTAATACCTCTTTGTCCTAATGCCGGACCAACTGGAGGTGATGGATTTGCTTTACCTGCTGGGATTTGAAGTTTTAATACTTCTACTACTTTTTTTGCCATCCCTTATCCTTTATACTATTTTTTCTACTTTTGTGTAATGAATTTCTACCGGAGTGCTTCTACCAAAAATTGTAACATTTAGTTTTAGCATTCCTTTTTCATAATCGAAATCTTCAACTTCTCCTGTGAAGTTTGCAAACGGACCTTCATTAATTCTAACAATTTCACCTTCTTCAAAAGAAACTTTTGGTTTAGGTGCTGTTTTTGTTTTTGCTTTTTCGAGTATAAGCTCGATGTCTTCTTTTTTAAGAGGAGTTGGTTTTTTAGATTCACCAATGAATCTACCAACTTTTGGAAGAGATTGGATTTTATGCCAAAGTTCAGTATCTAAATCAGCTTCTAAGAAAACATATCCTGGATAAATACTTCTTTCAAAAATTTTCTTTTTACCATTTTTAACTTCAATAACTTCTTCGGTAGGTACAATCACTTCACCTATTACATCATGAAGATTTAATTCATTTTTTAAATTTTCTATAGCTTTTTTAACACTAAGCTCACTTCCAGAATATACTTGTAATGCATACCAGTTCATATGTTTCCTTATAATACAGCTTTTAAAATACCACTCATTATTAAATCAACTAAACTTAAAAATAGTGTCACTACAGTTACTACAACTACTACTGAAATAAATGATTGTTTAATTTCAGTTGTTGTTGGAAAAATAACTTTGTCTAACTCGCTTTTAGCTGCTTTAACATAATCAATAAATGTTTTTATTTTTCCCATGTTACCTCTTCCAAAAATTGGTTGATGGCAGGGCAGGAGGGACTCGAACCCCCAACAAGCGGTTTTGGAGACCGCCGCTCTACCATTGGAGCTACTGCCCTACACGTGGAGCGGGCGACGAGACTCGAACTCGCGACCCTCAGCTTGGAAGGCTGACGCTCTAGCCAACTGAGCTACGCCCGCTCATTTAGACCTGCCTAGCAAGTCTAAATGAAAGGGCAAAAGCCCGAAAATTAAAGTTTAGATTCTTTGTGAACAGTGTGTTTATTACACCATTTACAATATTTTCTAACCTCAAACTTTTCAGGATGTGCTCTTTTTTCTTTCGTAGTGTGGTAATTAAATCTTCCACACTCTTGGCATTTTAGATGAATAATTTCTCTCATCTTTATCCTTTAAAAATAAGGGGGAAACCCTTATTCGATAATTTTAGTTACAACTCCAGCACCTACAGTTCTACCACCTTCTCTGATAGCGAATCTTGTACCTTCTTCAAGTGCAATTGGAGCGATTAATTCAACAGTTAATTTTACGTTATCACCAGGCATAACCATTTCTACACCTTCTGGAAGAATTACGCTTCCAGTTACGTCAGTTGTTCTGATGTAGAATTGTGGTCTGTACCCGTTGAAGAATGGTTTATGTCTACCACCTTCTTCTTTAGTTAATGCGTAAACTTCTGCTTCAAATTTTGTATGAGGTGTAATACTTCCAGGTTTTGCAAGAACTTGTCCTCTTTCAACTTCATCTTTTTTGATACCTCTTAGAAGTACCCCAACGTTATCACCAGCTTGTGCTTCGTCCATTTCTTTTCTGAACATTTCGATACCAGTAACTTTTGTAGTAACAGTAGGTTTGAATCCAACGATATCAACATCATCATTTAGGTGAAGAGTACCTCTTTCAATTCTACCTGTTACAACTGTACCCCTACCAGAAATTGAGAATACGTCTTCGATTGGCATTAGGAAATCTTTTTCAGTATCTCTCTCTGGAGTTGGAATGTATTCGTCAACTGCTGCCATTAGTTCAAGGATTTTTTCACTCCATTCACCAAGTTGTCCAGCTTTAACTTCTTCAAGTGCTTTAAGCGCTGAACCTGCTACTACAGGAGCGTTATCACCGTCAAATTCATATTCGCTAAGAAGTTCTCTAACTTCCATTTCAACAAGTTCAAGTAGTTCTTCGTCATCAACCATATCCATTTTGTTTAGGAAAACAACGATTGCAGGAACACCTACCTGTCTTGATAGAAGGATGTGCTCTCTTGTTTGAGGCATAGGACCATCAGTAGCTGCAACAACTAAGATAGCTCCGTCCATCTGAGCAGCACCAGTAATCATGTTTTTAACGTAGTCTGCGTGTCCTGGACAGTCAACGTGTGCATAGTGTCTGTTTTCAGTTTCATATTCAACGTGAGATGTATTAATAGTAATACCTCTTTCTTTTTCTTCAGGTGCGTTGTCGATGTTATCGTAATCTTTCATTTCAGAAAGACCTTTTTGTGCAAGAACACCTGTAATAGCTGCTGTTAAAGTAGTTTTACCGTGGTCAACGTGTCCAATTGTACCAATATTTACGTGTGGTTTGGTTCTTTGGAATTTTTCTTTTGCCATTTTATTCCTCCATTTAAAATTTTTAAAATTAGCTCTATAAATATGAACTCCAACAAGGCCTTGCTGGAGCCCATAGCCGGGATTGAACCGGCGACCTCTTCCTTACCAAGGAAGTGCTCTGCCACTGAGCTATATGGGCAAAAACACTGCTAGCAATGTTTTATAAAAAAACATTAGTAATTACGGGAGTATATGAGCAGACAACAATTATAAGCAGTTTGCTCAGCTCCCAGTTTGTCATGACTGGAGCGGGCGACGAGACTCGAACTCGCGACCCTCAGCTTGGAAGGCTGACGCTCTAGCCAACTGAGCTACGCCCGCTCAATGGTGGTGGGGGAAGGATTCGAACCTTCGAAGGCGAACGCCAACGGGTTTACAGCCCGTCCCCTTTGGCCACTCGGGAACCCCACCAGTTTAACTGGTCAAACGCTGATATAGATGGAGCCGGCGAAGGGACTCGAACCCCCGACCTGCTGATTACAAATCAGCTGCTCTAGCCAACTGAGCTACGCCGGCAACTCCAACTTGTCTTTGTGGACTGAAATTATATGCAAAATGAACTTACATGTCAAGAGTTTTTTTCTTTTTTATAAAAAAATTACATAATTTTTTCTAAACAACATTTTTTCATTATCTGTTGCATTAATTTAAAAAAAATATTCTTTTTACTTTTAAATTCCATAAAACATATTTTTGAGTCTTGAACTGTAACTAAATATATGTTTTCATTATTTATTAAATTTGTAATCCCAAAAATTTCATCTTTTTTAATTTTTTTTAGAATTTTATTCTCTTTTAATGCTACAACCTCTCCTTCAACAATATAAATCATTTCATATTTATCGATAACACTTTTTTTATTTAATTGTTTAATTTCAATTTTTTTAATATCTTTGTCTATGATATAATCATCTATATCCTCTAAAAATTTAACTTCTTTTTTAATATCTATATATTTGTTGTTAGTTAATGATAATAAATATTCCGTTTCTTCTTGTGTATATTCTGTAAATAAATTCATTCTATTACCTTTAACACTTTTTTTAAATAACTATACCAATCACCATTAGAGCTCTTTGTTTCGTCTATATTTTTCAAATAATAATTTATAAATGTTTTAGTACTGAATCCTCCATCAATATTAGATGCTTCAAAAAATTTCCTAATTTCGTATGATTCAGATGCTTTCAACCATAACAATTTTTCATAATAATATAGTTTTACATTAATTATTTTTTCAAGCTTTTTCAAATTAATCTCTCTTAACTTATTAAATTTTGGAATAAATTGTTTTCTTTCATAATTTTCAAGATCAATCATACTTTTTCTTATTTGAGCATATTCATCTTTAATTTTAGAAATATAATAAATTGAATCGACATGTTGCTTTTTTAATTTTTTATATTCCGTCAACTCTTTTTCATTTTTTGGTACTTCTTTAAATCTTTTTAATTTAATCTCAACATCAAGAATAGTTTTATTATAATTTTCTATTTCGGTTTTTAAGAGTTCGTATTTGCTTTTTAATTCCTTATATTTATCAACTTCCATCAAATAGTCATTAAAAAACACATATTCATCATATTCAGTCTTTTTTTTAAACATCTTACAATATGTATACAAAGAGTGTACATCATTGTATAATTTGGAAGTCAAACCTTTTAACAATGTATCATCAATATCAGATAGAAAGTTTGTCGCAGTATCAATAAATCTTTTTAACTCTATATAATTATGTTTTGGAAATGTAAACTTATTGGTAATTAAATAATTAAAATGAAAATTATTAATTTTTTCAATTTCACCGAAATATGTCTCCATAAACTCATCTAACGTCATCCCCCACCCTTATCCCATTTTTATTCATTATAATAGCAAAAAAATTTTAAATGTATAAGATTAATATTAGAATGAGTTATCTCTAAAAATAAATAAAATTTAAAGTGTCAAATATATGTAATAAAAATAATAATAATGTTAAAAACTAAATGTCAGATATATATTATTTAAATAAAAAAACACGTATTGAAGAATTAATTTAAAAATAATTATATATTAGTATAAAGCAACATAATTAAAAAGAGGTATTAAGGCAATTAGATGAGAAAATAAGTAAACTTACGAAGTAAAAAATATATAGTATTAAATTTAAAATTAAAAAATAAAAACAAATAAATAAGAGTAATAAAAGCAAATAATTAAAAAGTAAGTAAATAAAAAATAGATGTAAAAAAAATAAAATAAATTTATAAAAAGATGAGAAATAGAGACAATTAACGGACAGTGCCAGACCCTGACAGTTGTAGTTTAAAAGAAATTATTGAGAAGATGATCAGTAGCTTTAGGACTTACAGTATATACTATAAATCCTAGCAGGGACCTACTTTCCCACACCTGAAAGGTGCAGTATCATCAGCGCTGTAGGGCTTAACTGCCAGGTTCGGAATGGAACTGGGTGTTTCCCCTACGCTTTTCCCGCTAGGATTGATACTATATACTGAAAGTTAGCTGTTAAAAGTCTTGTCCATCACCGCAAGTAAAGCCATTCGGGTTATTAGTACTGGTCAGCTCAACCCCTCGCAGGGCTTACACCCCCAGCCTATCAAGCAGGTAGTCTTCCTGCACCCTCATGGGAAGGCTCATCTTGGAGTGGGCTTCCCGCTTAGATGCTTTCAGCGGTTATCCCTTCCGAGCTTGGCTACCCAGCACTGCCCTTGGCAGGACAACTGGTACACCAGTGGCTCGTCCAACCCGGTCCTCTCGTACTAGGGTCAGCTCTCCTCAACCTTCCTACGCCCACGGCAGATAGGGACCGAACTGTCTCACGACGTTCTGAACCCAGCTCGCGTACCGCTTTAAATGGCGAACAGCCATACCCTTGGGACCTGCTCCAGCCCCAGGATGCGATGAGCCGACATCGAGGTGCCAAACCTCCCCGTCGATGTGAGCTCTCGGGGGAGATCAGCCTGTTATCCCCGGGGTACCTTTTATCCTTTGAGCGATGGCCCTTCCACTCAGAACCACCGGATCACTAAGACCGACTTTCGTCTCTGCTCGACCTGTTTGTCTCGCAGTCAGGCTGGCTTGTGCCTTTACACTCTGCTGACGATTTCCAACCGTCATGAGCCAACCTTTGTGAGCCTCCGTTACTCTTTAGGAGGCGACCGCCCCAGTCAAACTACCCGCCAGGCACTGTCCCCCAGCAGGATTACTGCTGCGGGTTAGTAGGCAGGATATCCAAGGGTGGTATCTCAAGGACGGCTCCACCCGAGCTGGCGCCCGGGCTTCATAGCCTCCCACCTATCCTGCACATGGATATCCCACCTACAATGCCAAGCTGTAGTAAAGGTCCACGGGGTCTTTCCGTCTTGCCGCGGGTAGGAGGAATTTTCACCTCCACTACAATTTCACTGGATCCCTCCCTGAGACAGCCCCTCACTCGTTACGCCATTCATGCAGGTCGGTATTTAACCGACAAGGAATTTCGCTACCTTAGGACCGTTATAGTTACGGCCGCCGTTTACCGGGGCTTCGGTTCACCGCTTCGCCCAAAAGGGCTAACGGATCCCCTTAACCTTCCGGCACCGGGCAGGCGTCACACCCTATACTTCCTCTTGCGAGTTAGCAGAGTGCTGTGTTTTTGGTAAACAGTCGGCAAGAGCGCTGCGCTGCGACCCCTTTCGGCTCCACCCGCAGGGGGCTTCACCTACTCGGGGCACACCTTATCCCGAAGTTACGGTGCCAGTTTGCCGAGTTCCTTAGGGAGGGTTCTTCCACGCGCCTTAGAATACTCATCCCGCCTACCTGTGTCGGTTTGCGGTACGGGCTACTAATAGCTCAAACGCCTTAGAGGCTTTTCTCGGCACGACGGCATCACCGATTCCCCCTCCGCTCCGAAGAGCTTTGGGGGCCTGTCAGGTCTCGGCCTAGCGTGAGGCGGATTTGCCTACCTCACAGCCTACACCCTTCGAGCCACTATTCCATCAGTGACCTCGGTTAGCCCTATGCGTCCCCCCTTCGGCTCGCTATTAGTAGGTAACGGAATATTAACCGTTTTTCCATCGACTACGCCTTTCGGCCTCGTCTTAGGTCCCGACTAACCCTACACTGACGAGCATCGTGTAGGAAACCTTAGGCTTTCGGCGGATGGGATTCTCACCCATCTTATCGCTACTCATGCCTGCATGCTCACTTGATGCCGCTCCACTGCTCCTCACCGGTACAGCTTCGACGCTGACATCAACGCTCTCCTACCACTCTAGTCCAACTAGAGTCTACGACTTCGGCGGATAGCTTTAGCCCCGTTATATTTTCGGCGCTCCCCCGCTCGACCAGTGAGCTGTTACGCTTTCTTTAAAGGATGGCTGCTTCTAAGCCAACCTCCTGGTTGTCTAAGCAGGAAAACCTCCTTTTCCACTTAGCTATCACTTGGGGGCCTTAGTCGGTAGTCTGGGTTGTTCCCCTCTCGACATAGGATTTTATCACCCTACGCCTCACTGCCAAGATTACACCATAGGTATTCGGAGTTTGACAGGGTTTGGTACAGCTGTGGGCCGCCCTAGCCCTATCAGTGCTCTACCCCCTATGGCTACCTCTTGACG